>NZ_VEKZ01000208.1:0-222 GCF_007681465.1 Siminovitchia fortis | reverse complement strand
CATTGTTAGTGATCTTCGGATTACTCATAAAAAATCGTCCTTTCTGAAATGTTGGTTTGGTCACTTTCATTTTACTAGAAGGGACGATTTTTTTGTAGGCATCTTTCGATATAAATCAAAAAACAGGGAAGTCACAGAAAATCAGTTTTCACTGACTTTCTCCCGACTTTAACAGCTAGAAAGCCAAAAACTCCTCGAAAACAGCGATATTATAGTGTTTTC
>NZ_VEKZ01000207.1:0-225 GCF_007681465.1 Siminovitchia fortis | reverse complement strand
AACCGCATCTTAGGCACATGTTCGAATAATATGGGAGGAGGAGACTGCGTGAAAAAAATTCGCTTGCATCTCACCTATTACTGGTATAAGGTCCTCAAGAAGCTGGGTTGGAAATCCGATGAAATTTATTATATAGGAGGGAGTGAAGCTTTGCCCCCGCCTCTTTCCAGGGAAGAGGAAGCCATATTGCTCAAAAAGCTCCCAAATGGAGACAAGACGGCGAGG
>NZ_VEKZ01000206.1:0-225 GCF_007681465.1 Siminovitchia fortis | reverse complement strand
AAGCGTACAATGTCAAATACTTTTTTCAAGTTTTAGAGTAACTCAAAGACACCTACCGTAATTTCCTTATTTTTACAGGTAGCAATTAACCAAGTTTATTATGAAGCAGGCACCCTTTTCTTGATTCAGAAATGGGCAACACTCGTTTTCTTTCTCTGCATGGATGCATTCTGGCATAGAGTACAAATTGTAATTAACGTACTGATTCGCATTTACAGAACGAGT
>NZ_VEKZ01000205.1:0-233 GCF_007681465.1 Siminovitchia fortis | reverse complement strand
AAGCCCCCATTCAAACAACGCATATAAACACGCAGCACCTCCTGGTACGATACATGTATCAATCAAAGGAGGTGTTAGTATGCAACATAAAAAGTATTCACTGTATAAAAATGGAGTATACTTACATGATTTTGATACTATGACTGAATGCTCCCAATGGTTAGAGAATATTATCCTGGATTACGAAAGTAAAATCTAGTTATTAAATACAAAAAGGGCTCCAGCCTTTGGTA
>NZ_VEKZ01000204.1:0-236 GCF_007681465.1 Siminovitchia fortis | reverse complement strand
GTTTTTGGATTGAAAAGATAGTCTTCGATCGATTCCCAGACATTGAGTGCAATTTTTTGCACGACATGGGAGTCTAAATGCACCTTTTGTTTGTGCTTTTCGTTTTTGGGTTTTTTGCTAAGGAAGTGTTTTCCCATATGATTGACGATGCGCTCTGCACCGGTTTTACTGATATCATATGCTTCCCGAATCTCGATTAATTTTTTTGTTCGTGTCTTGGATTTCTCTTGCTTGAG
>NZ_VEKZ01000203.1:0-237 GCF_007681465.1 Siminovitchia fortis | reverse complement strand
GTTTTCAAAGAACGAATAGAGAGTTTGACCTCTCAAAACTGAGCGAAACGAAAACGTCATTCGTGTTTTAGAAATGTCTAGTTGCGGCTCCTGGCTGCTCGAGGTCGCTTCACTTCTTCTGTCAGAGTCCTATCGGACTCTTCCGCCAGAAGCTCCAGCGCTTGTCGCAGCCGTACAGTCGCCTCCACATTTCAATTATCCTTAGAAAGGAGGTGATCCAGCCGCACCTTCCGATAC
>NZ_VEKZ01000202.1:0-242 GCF_007681465.1 Siminovitchia fortis | reverse complement strand
AGTGGTAGAGCTATCGGCTGTTAACCGATCGGTCGTAGGTTCGAATCCTACCTGCGGAGCCATTGGAGAGCTGTCCGAGTTGGCCGAAGGAGCACGATTGGAAATCGTGTAGGCGGCTACCGCCGTCTCAAGGGTTCAAATCCCTTGCTCTCCGCCATATTAACTGAAAAAGTCATCTATGGCCCCTTGGTCAAGCGGTTAAGACACCGCCCTTTCACGGCGGTAACACGGGTTCGAATCCC
>NZ_VEKZ01000201.1:0-253 GCF_007681465.1 Siminovitchia fortis | reverse complement strand
TAATTTAAAATCATGGATTTCTGTAAAACCTTTGATACATCAATGGGAACTAGTAATACCTTTTCTAAATCAGCACCTTTAAGTTCTTTTGCGAATTGACTTCTTCTTAAACCTTGTTTACCATTAAGTCGTCTCATTAACTATGACCTCCTTTGGGTAGGGGTGATTGAGTAAACTTGGTTAAGTATTTCAATCGTAGCATAGTTAATGGGACATTTTTGTGTCCTAATACATTATTTCATACACCAGAAAG
>NZ_VEKZ01000200.1:0-255 GCF_007681465.1 Siminovitchia fortis | reverse complement strand
TCCAAAGAGGCTAAAAAATTAAGAATACCTGGCTTTTTCTATTAATGATTAGTATAGCGGACGACAAAAATGGAATGTGTCACTTCCTGTACGAGAAACTAGAGAAATTTTCACAATTTACATCGAAGAATGACTAATGAGGGAGAGAACTTATAATAGGGAGTTCACGTCAAATTCGGGGATGTAAAAGAGTAAGAAAAACCGGGCAAAAACCGCCCGGTCCTTTTTTGTTTAGAGGATATCCGATAATTTGTA
>NZ_VEKZ01000001.1:0-185136 GCF_007681465.1 Siminovitchia fortis | reverse complement strand
CTGTGGGACCAAAAGATTGAAGCCTTTATAGCAGAGATATTCAAGGAACCGGAACGAACTTCTAACGGTCGACGAAGGTTGTGGCACCAACGTATTTTTGAAGAGACCTTGGCACAATACGAAGAAGGGGATGTTTCACATTTAGACGATCTAACCTATGATCCACTCATTTAAATAAACTGGTAAAAAATGGATGAAAGGCTACCTTTGAATCCCAGTTGTCTTTTTTTCTTCAAATAGAATCAGCCATAATCTGGAAATTCAGTCACTTACCCTAAGTATAGAAAATCAATGCTTGACTATGCTTTTTATTCTTTATGCAACGCTAGTGAGGAAATTATAAAATTCTGTGCCTGTGGATAACTTGTGGTAAAATTTGTTTAACTATTTGGTGGTGAGTTAGGATGAAGGGTAGAGGCAGTGGTGTCATCAAACAAATATTAAAAGATCATTTCTCGGGTTTTTGGGAGATGCACGACAGCCTTTTCCCTGCAGCTTATCGCGGACACATCAAAGAAACGGTAGAGAAAACCATTAAGTGTGGGACGCGGGATATGGGATATGCCCGCTATGAATGTCTTGGCTGTGAAGGGAATCCTGCCCCTAAGTTTGTATGTTTCACCTGTAAAAGCCGTTTTTGCCATGGTTGCGGAAAAAAGTATACGGATGAATGGTCAGATAAACAACAGGATATGATTTTTAATGTGCCCCACCGCCATATGGTGTTTACCCTCCCCAAGGAACTAAGAAATGTTTTTTATCACGATCGAAAAAAGCTTAATGAATTAAGCAAGCAAGTAGCCGAAGTGTTTCAATATCACAATTATCAAAGAAGCAAAAAAAGAGGATTGCGCTCTGGGATTATTACGGTTATACATACATTTGGACGAGATTTAAAATTTAATCCCCATATTCATGCGCTTGTCACCGAGGGAGCTTTGGATAATAAGAACGAATGGGTATCAAGTGGTGGGTATATTCCTTATGATTACCTGAGGAAATCATGGCAAAAGGTTGTCCTTGATCTAATAAAGAAATGGTTTCCGGGTAACCAACAGATGAGCGAGCTTGTAAATGAGTTGTATCAAAGGTATCCCAAAGGTTTTTATGTGAATGCCGAAAAGAGAATTACAAATGCCAAAGGGGTCGCCAGGTATATAGGTCGGTATCTCGCCCGGCCAGCTATCGCGGAATACCGGATAGAGAATTATGATGGCGAGAGGGTCCATTACTGGTATGAGGATCATAAGAGCGGGAAGCGGATAGATAAAAAAGTGAGCGTGTTCAGATTCATATTTGAAGTTCTACAGCACATCCCGCCCAAGCATTTTCGCATGGTTGGACGTTACGGGCTGTACAGCAGACGGTCTTACCGTAAGGCCACACAGGCGCTAAGTCTGCATGCGTTCATGCGCACTAGGCAAATTGCTTTTGTGTTGGAGTCAAAGCGAAGAAAAAAGTCATATAGGCAAAGAATGATTGACTCCTTCGAAGAAGATCCTTTTGAATGCCCCCATTGCAAAAGAGAGATGGACCTGGTTGGGATATGGCACAGTGATTATGGGTGGATCTATCATTACATGCAAGAAACCGAAACGTATAAGAAATGGAGGGAATACGGGCTTGTCTAGCAGAAAAAATCAACAGGAGGATCTGGAAGACTGGCTAAAAGGGGAAGACCCTTTTGGGTTAGACGAAGACTTGGAGATTGTCATTTTCCGGTGCCTGGATTGCAATACAACCGATGAAGTTCCCGAATATATCATCGGCGAATTTAGTGTGGACTTAAACAAAGGAGAAGAAGTGAAATTACATTGCCCAAAGTGTAATGGCACCATGATTGAGGCGAGAGAGAACCCAAGTGATTAATCATCACTTGGGTCGTGAGTTAGTCGCGTAAGCGATTTTGTTCTTAAGCGCCAATTGCGCTAAGTTTTTTAGCCAAGCGAGCTTTTTGGCGGTTGGCTGTATTTTTATGAATGATTCCTTTTGTGACAGCTTTGTCCAATTGCTTGACTGCATTTTTGAAAAGATCTTTCGCGTTTTCATCATTTTGTGCAACAGCAGTTTCAAACTTTTTGACGGCTGTACGCATTGCTGATTTAAATGCTGCATTTTGTTCGTTTTTATATTCATTGATTTTTACACGTTTAATCGCAGATTTAATGTTTGGCATTTCGTTCACCTCCTGCAGACCATTCGATTTGCCCATTCGTTATCCAATAGAACAAGAGTATTTTACCAAACGGGCTTCAATATTGCAATATTAAATGACAATCCGTCTTGCCTTTGTGAATGAATCATCCCATGAACGGAGAAGATGAATGATAAGACGACCAGCGAGGAGGAATCTTGTACATTGAAAGATAATGAATTGGATTTAAGCCGGTATAACGTCAGGACTGATTTGGCAAAAGAAGCATTTGAAATGGCTGTCGGCCAATTGGAAAAAAAGGGGCAGCGTGAAGTAAACGGAGTCATGGTGGAAGAGCGGGATCGGGATGGGGTAAAAATCTCCTCTGTTAAAATAACCCCCGAAGGTGAGGAACAGATTGGAAAAAAGGCCGGGAATTATGTAACGGTTGAGGTACAAGGGATCAGAAGCCAGGACACTGTCCTTCAGCAAAAGGTGCAGGAAATTTTTGCAGCGGAATTCAGCCGCTTTTTAACGGAGCTGGGCCTGCCAAAATCAGCGAGCTGTCTTGTTGTCGGCCTTGGCAACTGGAATGTGACGCCTGATTCGCTTGGACCGAGAGTGTGTGACCACTTAATTATTACGAGGCATCTGTTTGAACTTGAGGCGCAGAATGTTGACGAGGGCTATAGGCCGGTCAGTTCCATTTCCCCTGGAGTGATGGGGATCACAGGAATTGAGACGAGCGATATCATTTTTGGGGTAGCCGAAAAATCAAAACCGGATTTTATTATAGCGATCGATGCGCTGGCATCCCGTTCTATTGAAAGGGTCAATTCAACCATCCAAATTTCAGATACCGGTATCCACCCGGGCTCAGGGGTCGGCAACAAAAGAAAGGAACTGAGCAAAGAGACGTTGGGGATACCGGTAATTTCCATTGGTGTGCCGACAGTGGTCGATGCCGTAACCATTACAAGCGATACGATTGATTATATTTTGAAGCACTTCGGAAGGGAAATGAAAGAATCAGGCCAGCCTTCAAGGTCGCTGGCGCCGGCGGGCCTGACATTCGGCAAAAAGAAGAATCTTACGGAACAGGATTTGCCGGGCGAGGACCAAAGGAAAACATTCATGGGAATTGTCGGGATGCTGGATGATGAAGAAAAAAGAAGGCTGATCCACGAGGTACTGGCACCGCTTGGGCATAACCTGATGGTTACACCGAAAGAGGTGGATGTATTTGTTGAAGACATGGCTAATCTGATTGCTGCAGGTTTAAACGCAGGACTCCATTCGTCTGTCGATAAAAAAGATGCCGGATTTAAAACCCGGTGATGGACTTCCCGGTTCTATTAATACTCTCACTTACATAAATAATTAATAGAGTAGCTCGGGACGGAGGTGAGGCGGTTTGGTTAAGTTTATGTTGAAATTTCTGCTTTTGGCGATTGTCCTGTTTGTAGGAGTCTTTATCGGCATGGAAAAAGCCCACCAGGGAATGCAGGGCATGAAAGGTTATGAAGATACGGCGCTTCCGCCTCCGGTCCATATAAGCGAGAGTGAGGATGGGAAAATCGAGGCTGCCTTTTTGGGGAATGAAATTGACCATGCAGAGGAACTTGCCAAGAAAAAGAAAGAACTGGAAGATATCGAAACCTACAATTTTTTCTCTTCCATGGGAAAAGCGCTGTCTTCTTTTGTAAAAGAGACTGCGAAATTTTTGATAGATTTTATTATGAACCTTTTTAAGGGCTAAATGTCTTGATTCACATGAAAAATTGCGCATATTCTTATATGTGCTTTTTTTTGTGAATTGAGAGTAGGGCTGATATAATCTAACCTAGTGGACATGTGCCTATCAACAGGAGTGAGAAAAATGAACCATACTGACAGACAGAAAAGACAAGAAAAAATCCGCAACTTTTCAATTATTGCCCACATCGACCATGGGAAATCCACTTTGGCTGACCGCATCCTTGAAAAGACAGAAGCCCTGTCCTCAAGGGAAATGAAGAACCAATTGCTGGATTCCATGGATCTGGAACGGGAGCGGGGCATAACAATAAAATTGAATGCAGTCCAATTGACATATAAGGCAAGGGATGGAGAGGAGTATATCTTTCATTTGATCGATACTCCGGGGCACGTCGATTTTACGTATGAAGTATCAAGAAGCCTGGCTGCCTGCGAAGGAGCGATCCTTGTTGTGGATGCGGCGCAGGGGATCGAAGCCCAGACGCTCGCCAACGTTTATCTGGCCCTTGACAATGATTTGGAAATTGTACCTGTCATCAATAAAATCGACCTTCCTGCGGCCGATCCTGAAAGGGTCCGCAAGGAAATCGAAGATGTCATCGGCCTGGATGCCTCCGATGCCGTGCTTGCATCGGCAAAAGCAGGAATCGGGATTGAGGATATACTTGAGCAAATAGTGGAGAAAGTGCCGGCACCCGAAGGAGATCCGGATGCCCCGCTGAAAGCTCTCATATTTGATTCTCTTTACGATGCTTACAGGGGAGTCATCGCGTCCATTCGTGTGATGGAAGGTACAATCAAGGCAGGGGATAAAATAAGGATGATGGCAACCGGCAAGGAGTTTGAAGTGGCAGAAGTCGGGGTCCATGCGCCGAAGCCGATGCTTGTTGACGAATTGACTGTGGGAGATGTCGGTTTCGTTACAGCATCCATTAAAAATGTGGCAGATACTCGGGTCGGTGACACGATTACAAGTGCAGCGAATCCGGCAAACGAGCCGCTTCCAGGTTACCGGAAAATGAATCCGATGGTTTTCTGCGGGCTTTATCCCATCGATTCGGCTAAATTCAATGATTTGAGAGAGGCCCTAGAAAAGCTTGAATTGAATGATTCGTCCCTCGAATACGAGGCGGAAACATCACAGGCGCTTGGCTTCGGATTTCGCTGCGGCTTCCTGGGCCTTTTGCATATGGAAATCATCCAGGAGCGGATCGAACGCGAATTTAAAATCGATTTGATCACCACTGCCCCCAGTGTAATATATAAGGTTTACATGAATGACGGGATGCAAGTTTCGGTTGATAACCCCGCCAATATGCCGGATGCGCAGAAAATAGACAGGGTCGAAGAGCCGTATGTAAAAGCATCGATGATGGTGCCGAATGATTATGTAGGGGCCGTCATGGAATTGGCACAGGAAAAGCGGGGGCATTTCATAGATATGCAGTATCTGGATGAAATCAGGGTAAATGTCGTCTATGAAATTCCACTCGCAGAAATCGTCTATGATTTCTTTGACCTTTTAAAATCCAACACGAAGGGCTATGCTTCGTTTGACTACGAACCGATTGGCTACAAACCGTCCAATCTTGTGAAAATGGACATTTTGTTAAATGGAGAAAAGGTGGATGCTCTCAGCTTTATTGTCCATAAAGATTTTTCCTTCGAACGCGGAAAAGCCATTGTGGAAAAATTGAAAGAGCTGATTCCGCGCCAACAGTTCGAGGTGCCTGTCCAGGCGGCAATCGGCCAGAAGATCGTCGCAAGGTCCACCATTAAGGCGATGCGGAAAAATGTTCTGGCGAAATGTTACGGTGGGGACATCTCCCGGAAACGGAAACTTCTTGAGAAGCAGAAAGAAGGGAAGAAACGGATGAAGCAAGTGGGATCTGTTGAGGTTCCGCAGGAAGCATTCATGGCTGTCTTAAGAATGAATGACTCCGGGTCTAAATAAGACGCAATCAGCCCAATAAAAGAAAGGGAGAGTTGTCTCTTGCTTGTACCCTTTCTTTTTTCGCCAATCAAGTTGAACAAGGTCGTGAAAAAAATGTATTCAGCCTATATCCATATACCTTTTTGTGAGCATATATGCCACTACTGCGATTTTAATAAATTTTTTATGCAAGGCCAGCCGGTGGATGAATACCTCGGAATGCTGGAAAAAGAATTCGAATTATACAGAGACCGGTTTCCGGATATGAGACTGAACACTATATTTGTGGGCGGCGGTACGCCAACTGCCCTGAACGAAAGACAGCTGGACGCGCTTTGCTCCGCAATTCGAAAACACCTCCCTCTTTCTGAAAATGGGGAGTTCACTTTTGAAGCCAATCCCGGTGATCTTACCAAAGAAAAACTGGAAGTATTATCAAATTATGGCGTCAACAGGCTCAGCTTTGGCGTCCAATCGTTCAATAATGAACTGTTAAAAAAAATAGGCCGGTCACACGAAGTGGAGGATGTCTACCGTTCTATCAACCAAGCCCGGCAGGCCGGATTTTCAAATATAAGCATCGATTTGATTTATGCATTGCCAGGCCAGGCGATGGAAGACTTTTCAGATACTCTCAAAAAGGCCATTGAGCTGGATCTTCCGCATTATTCGGGTTATTCCCTCATTGTTGAGCCGAAGACGGTCTTTTATAATTTGTTGAGAAAGGGAAAGCTTAATTTGCCGGGGGAAGACCAGGAAGCGGCAATGTATGAAATATTAATCGAACAGATGGAAAAAAGCGGTCTGCAGCAATATGAAATAAGCAATTTTTCAAAACCGGGTTTCCAAAGCACCCATAACCTTGTTTATTGGAACAACGATGAATATTTTGGTTTTGGCGCCGGTTCCCATGGATATGTTAACGGTATACGGTACTCAAATTACGGGCCTTTGAAAAAATATATGGAGCCATTAGGGAAGGGCCTTCTCCCGATATTCGAAAAACATGAAGTGACGGATCGGGAAAAGATGGAAGAAGAGATGTTTCTCGGCTTAAGAAAAAGGACAGGAGTCAGCATTTCCCATTTCAAAAAGAAGTTTTCAATCAATCCAAAGGAATTATTCCAAAAGCAGATCGAAGATTTGAAATCTAAAGGCTGGGTTGAAGAGAAGAACGACAGTATTCGACTGACTCACCAAGGCCTTTTTCTTGGAAATGAAGTGTTTCAAACGTTTCTTATTTAATCAAAAGCCACTTGTAAAACGAGTAATTATTCGTTGACATCAATGGGTCATTTTGTTACTTTTATATTAGATTTAGCACTCACTGGGACAGAGTGCTAACAGAGGTGATGAATGGTGCTTACAGATCGTCAACTACTCATACTGCAAGCCATTATTGATGATTTTATCAGGTCTGCCCAACCCATCGGCTCGGGAAAATTGTCGAAAAGGGAAGAAATAAATCTAAGTTCGGCAACGATCCGCAACGAAATGGCAGATTTGGAGGAATACGGATACATTGAAAAAACCCATACTTCATCGGGGCGCATACCGTCTGAGAAGGGGTACAGGTATTACGTTGATCATCTATTGGCGCCGGAAATGCTCCGTGCCCACGAGAGACAGCTGATCCATTCCATCTTTGCAGAGAAGATATATGAGCTCGAAGATATTGTACAGCGATCTGCCAGCGTTTTGTCAGAGCTGACAAACTACACCGCCATACTCCTTGGCCCTGCAGTCAAGGAAAACAAGCTGAAGCGCATGCAAATTGTTCCGCTTTCCGGTGAAAAAGCGGTTGCCGTCATCATAACGGATACCGGCCATGTGGAAAACAAGATATTTTCCCTGCCGGAAAACTATGCGCCAGGAAATGTTGAGAAGCTCGTCAATATTTTGAATCAAAAGCTTGCCGGAGTGCCGATTTCGGAATTAAAGGCTAAAATTGAGTATGAAGTGGCAGAAATTTTGAGGCAGAATATCCATCAATACGATAAGCTGCTGAAGTCTATTTTAAAAACACTGGATATGCCGGGCAATGAAAAAATATTTTTCGGCGGAAAGACTAATATGTTAAATCAGCCGGAATTCCATAATATTAATAAAGTCCGGTCTTTGATGAACATGATCGAAAAGGAAGAGGGGATCTATGAGCTTTTCAAGCATATTCCCCATGGGATACATGTAAAGATCGGAAAAGAAAATAAAAACATGGCCATGGAAGACTGCAGCCTTATAACCGCAACTTACTCCATTGGACAAGAGCCTGTCGGAACAATTGCCATTTTGGGACCCACCAGGATGGAATATTCCAGAGTGATCGGCCTGCTTGACTTTTTAAGCAGGGATATGAGCGAAGCATTAACAAAAATGTTTAACGAAAGTTAGACGAAAGTCAGACGAAAAAGCTGGAATGGGAATTAGCGATTTGCTAATTTCCCTTCTTTATTGAAAAAAATCAAGTCTGTACGTCGATGGACAGGCGCTTACGCTTTTCATTGTCCAGCTTTAGGCGGCAGGGGCTCGAGGTCGCTTCGGTCAAACCAATGAAGTCAAAGAGCGACTTCACTGGTTTGCCCTGCAGCGCTTGTCGCCCCTGAACGGCCGCCTATCGCATTTCAATTTAAGGAGGTGAAGACATTGCACGAAGAATCTAAAGAAACGTTAAAGCCGGAAGATTTGAATCAAGAAGATACGGCAATAAATAATGATGTTAAGCCTGAAGACCAAAGCGGTCAAGAGAATGAGCAAGCTGACAGCGTCCAGTCTCCTTCGGATCAAGAAGATGAACGGGAACAAGAGCTGGTAAGTAAAATCAAGGAGCTCGAAGAACAGCTTGAAGAGAAAGAAAACCGCTATTTGCGTCTGCTTGCAGATTTTGATAATTTCCGCCGCCGTACCAAACTTGAAAGGGAAGCGGATGAAAAATATAGAGCACAGCACTTGATCACGAATCTTCTTCCTGCAATTGATAACTTTGAAAGAGCCATGCAGATCGAACCTGATAATGAACAGACAAAAGCGCTGCTTGAAGGTGTTGGAATGGTTTATAGAAGCATCATTGAAGCTTTAAAGACCGAAGGTGCCGAGCAAATTGAGGCAGTCGGCAGCGAGTTCGATCCAAACCTTCACCAGGCGGTCATGCAGGCCGAGGAAGATGGAACAGAAGAAAATATCGTGTTGGAAGAATTCCAAAAAGGATATATATTGAAAGATCGAGTCATCAGACCAGCAATGGTCAAAGTGAGCAAATAGCCAGGTACATATTGTTAAGGAGGTTATGTGAGCATGAGCAAGATCATTGGTATTGACTTGGGAACGACAAACTCATGTGTGGCAGTGCTTGAAGGCGGGGAACCGAAAGTAATTCCAAATCCGGAAGGAAACCGTACATCCCCTTCGGTCATTGCTTTTAAAAATGGAGAGATTCAAGTTGGGGAGGTTGCGAAGCGCCAGGCCATCACCAACCCTAATACAGTCATATCCATCAAACGCCATATGGGTACGGATTATACGGAAGAGATTGAGGGGAAAAAATATACGCCCCAAGAATTATCGGCGATGATCCTTCAATATTTGAAATCATATGCCGAAGACTACCTGGGCGAAAAAGTGGAAAAAGCTGTCATCACTGTTCCGGCTTATTTCAACGACTCGCAGCGTCAAGCTACGAAAGATGCCGGCAGAATTGCCGGCCTTGAAGTAGAAAGGATCATCAACGAACCGACCGCGGCGGCACTTGCATACGGACTGGAAAAAACAGATGAAGACCAGACGATTTTAGTATATGACCTGGGCGGCGGTACATTTGACGTTTCCATTCTTGAACTGGGCGACGGCGTATTTGAAGTGTTGGCGACAGCCGGAGATAACCGCTTGGGCGGAGATGACTTTGACCAGGTCATCATTGATTACCTTGTGCAGGAATTTAAGAAAGACAACGGGATTGATCTTTCCCAGGATAAAATGGCTCTGCAAAGGTTGAAAGATGCTGCGGAAAAAGCGAAGAAAGATTTGTCCGGAGTTACGCAGACTCAAATTTCACTTCCGTTTATCACGGCTGGAGAGTCAGGACCGCTCCATCTTGAAGTGACGTTGACCCGGGCGAAATTCGAGGAAATGTCATCCGGACTTGTGGAAAAAACAATGGCTCCTACACGCCAGGCTATCAAAGATTCCGGAAAAACAGCCTCGGAGATTGATAAGGTCATCCTCGTCGGGGGTTCTACACGGATTCCGGCTGTTCAGGAAGCGATCCGCAAGGAAACCGGCAAAGATCCCCATAAAGGGGTGAATCCGGATGAAGTAGTGGCAATGGGTGCGGCCATTCAAGGCGGCGTATTGTCCGGAGACGTTAAAGATGTGGTGCTTCTTGACGTCACACCGCTATCACTTGGGATTGAAACAATGGGCGGTGTCTTCACTAAATTGATCGAAAGAAATACAACGATCCCGACATCCAAGCAGCAGGTATTCTCCACTGCTGCCGACAACCAGACAGCTGTTGATATTCATGTACTGCAGGGTGAGCGTCCGATGGCTGCAGACAACAAGACGCTCGGAAGGTTCCAATTGACCGATATTCCGCCTGCGCCCCGCGGCATTCCGCAAATCGAAGTTAAATTCGATATCGACAAAAACGGTATCGTGAACGTAAGCGCCAAAGACCTTGGAACCGGCAAAGAGCAGAACATTACAATCAAATCTTCTTCAGGCCTTTCAGAGGAAGAAGTTGAGCGGATGATCAAAGAAGCCGAGGAAAATGCGGAAAAAGACAAGAAGCGCCAAGAAGAAGTGGAACTTAGAAACGAAGCTGACCAGCTGATCTTTACAACAGAAAAAACTTTAAAAGAACTTGAGGGTAAAGTGGACGAAGCGGAGGCCAAGAAAGCAAAGGAAGCAAAAGATGCATTGAAGGCCGCTGTTGAGAAGAATGACACAGCTGAAATCCGTGAGAAGAAAGATGCCCTGCAAGAGATTGTCCAAAACCTTTCCGTCAAGCTGTATGAAGAAGCTGCGAAACAAGCGCAAGCCCAGCAGAGTGGCGGGGAAGAGGCGAATACCGCCGGAGACGACAACGTCGTTGATGCGGAATTTGAAGAAGTCAACGATGACAAAGAATCAAAATAAAAATGCTGCCAAAGTCAAAGCCCGCTGCACGGGCTTTGACTTTTATTTCATTATCCGGAATAAGCGTGTTTCTTCTTTCATTGTATAAGTCAAATATGGTAAAATGAACGTTATGTGAATAGATCGGGAGTGTGGAAACATGAGCAAAAGGGACTATTATGAAGTGCTTGGCGTATCGGAAAACGCTTCTAAAGATGAAATAAAAAAAGCCTATAGAAGGCTCTCAAAAAAATATCATCCGGATATAAACAAAGAACAGGGCTCCGACGAAAAGTTCAAGGAAATATCGGAAGCCTATGAAGTGTTAAGTGATGATCAAAAAAGAGCCCAGTACGACCAGTTCGGACACGAAGGGCCGCAAGGCGGATTCGGCGGGTTTGGAGGCGGAGCTGATTTTGGCGGCTTCAGCGGATTTGAGGATATTTTCAGCACCTTCTTCGGGGGAGGCCGCAGGGATCCCAATGCGCCAAGGCAGGGGGCTGATTTACAGTATACGATGACACTCACTTTCGAAGAAGCCATCTTCGGAAAGGAGACTGTCATTGAAATCCCCAGGGAGGAAACATGTGACACATGCAACGGATCAGGTGCAAAACCCGGGACAAATCCTGAAACCTGCCATCATTGCCACGGAACAGGCCAGTTGAACATTGAACAGGAAACACCATTTGGAAGGATCGTCAACAGGAGAGTTTGCCAGCATTGTCACGGAACGGGCAAAATCGTCAAAGAGAGATGCGGCACATGCCATGGGGAAGGAAAAATAAAAAGAAGGAAAAAAATCAATGTCAAGATACCCAAAGGGATTGACGACGGCCAGCAGATGCGCGTGGCGGGCCAAGGAGAGCCGGGCGTAAATGGAGGCCCTCCCGGGGATCTCTTTATCGTCTTTCATGTAAGGCCGCATGAATTTTTTGAGCGGGACGGGGATGATATCTATTGTGAAATGCCGATTACTTTTGTCCAGGCTTCACTCGGTGATGAAATAGAAGTCCCGACACTCTATGGTAAAGTAAAGCTGAAAATACCTGCAGGCACCCAGACTGGAACAAGATTCAGGCTGCGTGACAAAGGTGTACAAAATGTACGTGGATTCGGAAAAGGCGATCAGCATGTACTCGTTAAAATTGTTACCCCGACGAAGCTGAACGAAAGGCAAAAAGAACTGCTCCGCGAGTTTGCGGAAATAAGCGGGAACGCGCCTGATGAACAGGACGAAAGCTTTTTTGGAAAAATGAAACGTGCTTTTAAAGGCGATTAAGAATGGAGCAGTTATATGAATTGGACTGAAATCAGTATACTCACTGCAAATGAAGCGGTGGAACCGATCAGCCATATTTTATACGAGGCGGGCGTCAGCGGATTGGCCATCGAGGACCGGGCCGACTTTTTGCGGGTAAGGGAAAACCGGTTTGGGGAAATATATGAACTTAACCCCAATGATTTTCCTGAACAAGGAGTCATCATCAAAGCGTATCTTCCCAAAACTTCGAAACTAAATGAGACACTAGATAGAATCAAACAAAATATTTCAAATCTCAAAGAGTTTGGCATTGACATAGGAGAGAATAAAGTCAACCTTTCTGATGTCAAGGAAGAAGATTGGGCAACAGCCTGGAAAAAATATTATCATCCTGTAAAAGTCTCAGACCGCTTTACAATTGTCCCGACATGGGAAGAATATACGCCGGAAGAGGATGAACTGATTATAGAACTCGACCCTGGCATGGCATTTGGCACTGGAACGCATCCGACAACGGCCATGTGCATACAGGCTCTTGAAAAGACCGTGAAAAAGGGCGACACCATTATTGATGTGGGGACTGGTTCCGGGGTATTGAGCATAGCAGCCGCATTGCTCGGCGCAAAGGAAGTAAAAGCGCTGGACCTGGATGAGGTGGCTGTGGAAGCGGCGCGCCAAAATATTTCTCTGAATCATGTGGATGAAACAGTAACGGTTGAGCGGAATGATCTTTTAAACGGAATCGCTGAACAAGCGGATGCCGTTGTTGCAAACATATTGGCTGAAGTGATCATTTCCTTTGCCGATGACGCCTTGAAGGCAGTTAAAAAGGGCGGCTTTTTCATAACCTCCGGCATTATTGAGCAAAAGTTCGATGATGTGAAGGCGGCGCTTCAAAAGGCAGGCTTTACAATTGAAGAAACGATTAAAATGAAAGATTGGGTCACATTTATTGCCAGGCGTTGAACTAGAGGTGAAGAAATGCAGCGGTATTTTATAAATGAGCCGTTTAATGGACAGACAACGGCCGTTATTTCCGGTACAGATTTTCATCATATTACCCGCGTCATGAGAATGAAGCAGGGGGATCCCCTTTATGTGGTCTTTGGCAGTGGAGAGGCCGGAATAGGAATTATAGAAGGAATTCGTGATGCCAGCGTAGAAATCCGGATTGGGCAATGGGAGGAAAAACTAAAGGAGCTCCCGGTTTACGTGACGATTGCGAGCGGGCTGCCTAAAGGGGATAAATGGGAGTGGATCATTCAAAAAGGGACGGAACTGGGCGCTTCACAATTTGTCCCTTTCATTGCTGCCCGCTCCGTTGTAAAATGGGAAGAGAAAAAAGCCCCGAGAAAGCTTGAAAGATGGAAAAAAATAGCGAAAGAGGCAGCAGAGCAATCCCATCGCCAAAAGGTCCCGGAAATTTCGCAGCCTTTTTCATTCAAACAGCTTCTTGCATTCGGGGACAAATTTGACCATAGGGCGGCTGCATATGAGGAAGCGGCGAAAAATGGAGAAAAAAGCGGCTTGGCACATATGCTTTCTTCCGCTGAACCCGATAGCCGTATTTTGTTGGTTTTCGGTCCGGAAGGCGGGTTTGAAGAAGAAGAAACGGAGCAGCTGCAAGCCCATGGTTTTGATTTGGTCGGGCTGGGCCCAAGGATTTTAAGGACGGAGACAGCTCCATTATATGCATTATCCGCTGTTTCCTATCATTTTGAATTAATGAGGTGATCTAATGTCTCTTGTGGCATTTCATACATTAGGCTGCAAAGTCAACCACTATGAAACGGAAGCCATTTGGCAGCTGTTTAAACAAAATGGATATGAACGGGTGGAATTCGAAGAGACCGCTGACGTTTATGTCATCAATACATGCACGGTCACCAATACAGGTGATAAAAAGAGCCGCCAGGTAATCCGCCGTGCGATTCGTAAAAACCCTGATGCCGTCATTTGTGTGACAGGGTGCTATGCCCAAACATCACCGGCGGAAATCATGGCGATTCCCGGTGTAGATGTCGTTGTCGGGACACAGGATCGGGTAAAAATGCTTGATTATATTGAGCAGTATAAGAAAGAACGCCAGCCGATCAATGGCGTAGGCAATATTATGAAAAATCGGGTGTATGAGGAATTGGATGTTCCGTCATTCACCGACCGTACGCGCGCTTCCCTGAAAATCCAGGAAGGCTGCAACAATTTCTGTACGTTCTGCATCATTCCGTGGGCGCGCGGACTCATGCGTTCCCGCGAACCGCAGGAAGTCATCCGCCAGGCACAGCAGCTTGTAGATGCAGGGTACAAAGAAATTGTGTTGACCGGCATCCATACAGGCGGCTACGGGGAAGACATGAAGGATTACAATCTGGCCGCTTTGCTCCGGGATTTGGAAGCAAACGTAAAAGGGTTGAAAAGACTCAGGATTTCTTCCATTGAAGCAAGCCAGTTAACAGATGAGGTCATTGATGTTATCGACAAATCCAATCTGGTTGTAAGGCATTTGCACATCCCGCTCCAATCCGGTTCAAATACTGTTTTGAAGAGAATGCGCCGCAAATATACAATGGAATTTTTCGACGAGCGCCTGGAGCTCTTAAAGAAAGCATTGCCTGATCTGGCGATCACCTCTGATGTTATCGTCGGGTTTCCCGGTGAAACAGAAGTAGAATTCATGGAGACGTACAATTTTGTAAAAGAACATAAATTTTCAGAGCTGCACGTTTTCCCTTATTCCATGAGAACGGGGACACCGGCAGCCAGAATGAAGGACCAGATCGATGAAAGTGTGAAGAATGAGCGCGTTCACCGCTTAATCGCGCTTTCCGATCAATTGGCAAAAGAATATGCCTCAAGATTTGAGGACGAGGTTCTTGAAGTCATTCCGGAGGAGCCTTTCAAGGATGATCCTGACAGCGGCTTATATGAAGGGTACACGGACAACTATTTAAAAGTTGTGTTCCAAGCGGCCGAAGAAATGGTCGGCAAGCTCGTCAAAGTCAAAATAACAAAAGCGGGATACCCATATTGCGAAGGGCAATTTGTCCGTGTAATGGATGAAGATGCCCCGGCTTCTATGGTAGTATAAATGAAACTGCAGCGATGGCTGCAGTTTTTTCAACAATAAAAACCAGGAGAGGATATAAGATGATTCCAAATAATATGGCCCAGATGATAGATCATACTTTATTAAAACCTGAGGTAACAAAGGAACAGATCTTAGGTTTGTGTGAAGAAGCCAAAGAACATCAATTTGCCTCCGTTTGTGTCAATCCGGCTTGGATTGAAGATGCAGCAGCCTACTTGAAAGGAACGGATGTCAAAGTTTGTACGGTCATCGGATTTCCGCTGGGAGCCTCTACACCTGATGTAAAAGCATTTGAAACGAAAGACGCCATTGATAAGGGCGCGCAGGAAGTGGATATGGTGATCAATATCGGAGCATTGAAAAGCGGAGATCTGGCCCTTGTTGAAAACGATATCCGGGCTGTCACGGCTGCAGCGGAAGGGAAGGCGCTTGTCAAGGTGATCATTGAAACATGCCTATTATCTGATGAAGAGAAAAAGGTTGCCTGCAAAATTGCAAAGAAAGCCGGAGCCGATTTTGTTAAAACCTCGACGGGTTTTTCAAACGGGGGTGCAACAGAACGGGATGTGAAGCTCATGCGTGAAGCCGTCGGCAGCCAAATGGGAGTGAAGGCATCTGGAGGTGTCCGCTCACATGAGGACGCTGTAAAGATGATCAATGCTGGAGCAACCAGAATAGGGACAAGCTCTGGTCCAAAAATCGTCAATATGCAATGAATTGCCAAACGGAAAAATTGGGGCCGCGTTAATTGCCGGCCTCCATTTTCTTTAGTATACTATAAATGTAAACGCATTCATTCTTTTTAATAGAAGGGGGAGGCTTATGTATACATTTTTAGCAGGGATTGCCCTTTTAATACTAGGGTATTTTACCTATGGAAAATTTGTCGAAAAGGTTTTTGGTGTGAAAGAGGAACGGGCTACGCCTGCATATGTAAATGCTGATGGCGTGGACTATATTCCGATGAGCACCTCCAAGAACTCTTTGATTCAGCTTCTTAATATCGCCGGTACCGGTCCTGTTTTCGGTCCGATCATGGGGGCGCTTTACGGACCCGTGGCTTTTATCTGGATTGTAATCGGGGCCATTTTTGCCGGGGCTGTCCACGACTATCTGACCGGCATGATTTCCATCCGCAACCGCGGAGCTCATTTGCCTGAACTTGCCAGCAAGTTTTTAGGAAAAGTGATGAAGCATGTCGTCAATGCATTTGCGGTCTTGCTTCTTCTTTTGGTTGGTACTGTTTTTGTTTCAACACCCGCAAGCCTTCTACATGTTTTAATGAATGGGAAGGTTGCGCTCGGGATAATTATCGCCGCCGTTTTCTTTTACTATATTTTGGCTACATTGATGCCTATTGATAAAATTATCGGGCGTCTTTATCCTTATTTCGGGGCGCTGCTTTTAATCAGTGCAGTTGGAGTGGGAATAGGGCTTGTAGTAACAGGGGCACCAATCCCTGAGCTGTCTTTGCAAAATTTCCATCCTGATCATTTGCCGGTTTTCCCATTAATCTTTTTCACGATTACTTGCGGAGCGCTTTCCGGATTCCATGCAACACAAACATCGATCATTTCGCGTACGACACAGAAGGAAAAACAAGGCCGTAAAATTTTCTACGGTATGATGATTGCGGAAGCCATCATTGCAATGATCTGGGCCGCTGCAGGAATGAGCTTATTTGGCGGTTATGATGGGTTGAATGATGTATTGGCAGCCGGCGGTCCTGGTGCAGTTGTAAGTGAGGTTTCTGTTGCAATGCTCGGAGCGATTGGCGGTACGCTTGCCGTCCTCGGAGTTGTCGTTCTGCCGATTACCTCAGGGGACACAGCTTTCCGAAGTGCCCGCATGATCATTGCAGAATACTTTAATATTGCCCAGAAGAAATTCAGCAGCCGCTTGTGGATTGCTGTCCCGCTCTTTGCCATTTCGGTTGTGCTGACACAGATCGATTTTAACGTACTTTGGAGATATTTTAGCTGGGCAAACCAGTCGACTGCAGTTATTGCTTTGTTTGTAGGAGCGATGTATCTTTACGTGGCAAAGAAAAATTACTTTATTTCGCTCATTCCCGGGACATTTATGCTGATAATGGTCATCACATATATTTTAAATGCGCCAATCGGCTTTAATCTTCCAATGAATGTTTCTTGGATAGGTGGCTTTATCGGCTCTGCCATACTGGTGGCCCTCTTCTTTGCTGCAGCGAAGAAAAACCGTGCAAATAATCTTCCGCTTGAAGACGATATCTCTAATTGGAACAGGGTGGCGTAATGGGATGCTGCAGTCCGGAGTACCGCAAAGTGGTCAATGAAAAAGAAGAAAAGGTGAACGAAAAGGGGAGGGAGTCCCTTCCCCCTTATGTCAAGATTCTCAGTGTAGTCATAACTGCAGGCGCAGTTGCGATAGCTGTCATTTTATGATGTTATAAAAACTGTCTAGTAAAAATGCACGTGAATCGCCGCGTGCATTTTTGGGTATCAATTTTCAACGGTTTCATTGTTTCTTTTTATGAAGTTTCATAATGAATTGTCCAAACTGATTGGCAAATGGAAGCACAGCCGCTGAACAAATGATATTGAATATGACACTGGCATGGGCCAGCTGGGTTTCCGGATTTGAAGTCAGAGAGATGCTCCATTCGGCCAAATTAGATATGAACGGCAAAAAGGCCAGCACTCCGATAATATTCAGCCACAAATGTGCATAGGCAGTAAGCCGCGCTTCATTTCCCGCACCAATGCCCGCTAATAGTGCTGTGGAACAGGTGCCGATATTGGACCCCATCATAATCAGGATGCCGGTTTCCAGGCTGAAAACGCCTGATCCGATAAAACTCATGGCAATGCCTGTCACAACGGTACTCGACTGAATGACAGCCGTCAGTATAACACCAATCATAAAAGCGGAAAACATACTCCCTTCCATGTGGCCGATCAAACTATGTACATGGCCGATGCTTGTCAAGGGACTGGACAGCCAGCCGAAGCCGTTCATAGAGGCAAAAATAATGCCGATTCCCATAAAAATAAACCCGGTGCTTCTAATTTTGACGCTTCGAAAGAACAGGCAGAAAGTACCGGCTGATAAAAGCGGAATGATGACGACAGACAAATCAAAGGACAGAATTTCTAAAGTGACGGTAGTCCCGATATTTGTTCCAAGCACAATGCCGATCGTCTGGGGAAATGTCAAAATCCTGGCGGATACAAGACCGACGGCAATGACTGTCACGGCTGAACTGCTTTGAAGGATGACTGTCATGAAGATGCCGGCGATCATGCTTTTTAACGGTGTGCTGGTTGCATTCCGGAGCCAGCGTTCAAGTGCGCTTCCCGATAAATTGAAGAGCCCGATTCTCATCCAGGTCATGCCGAGCAAGAAGCAGCCGGCCAATAAAAAAAATAAAAAAATGTAGAGCATGTCCTCACCCCTATTGAATGATATGGGATCAAACCCACGGACATGCGAAAAAATCAAATACCATGCTCAATCCGTTGACCTGAAATAAGTGTTATAATATAATTGCTAAGTACATGGATTTTGTTCCATTGGCATGTGATCGCTACGTTCGGAGGGAGGGAAAGTTAGATGTCAAAAACAGTAGTTCGCAAAAATGAATCTCTTGAGGATGCTCTTCGCCGTTTTAAACGTACTGTTTCCAAAACAGGGACCCTACAAGAATTTAGAAAACGCGAG
Organism: Siminovitchia fortis; assembly: GCF_007681465.1. NCBI lineage: Bacteria > Bacillati > Bacillota > Bacilli > Caryophanales > Bacillaceae > Siminovitchia > Siminovitchia fortis. The sequence continues at coordinate 166,148 of NZ_VEKZ01000001.1, read as the reverse complement.
TTTTATGAAAAACCAAGCGTTAGGCGCAAGAAAAAATCTGAAGCCGCAAGAAAACGCAAATAATAAGAGGGTGGACCAATGAGTCTTCTTGATCGATTAAACGAAGATATGAAGCAGGCGATGAAAAGCAAAGAAAAAGAAAAGCTCTCTGTCATCCGCATGCTCAAGGCTTCATTGCAAAACGAAGCAATCAAGCAGGGCCATAAGCAATTATCAGAAGATGAAGAGTTGACAGTCCTTTCTCGCGAAGTGAAGCAGCGTAAAGATTCCCTCCACGAATTTGAAAAAGCTGGACGTGAAGATCTCGCCCAGAAAATTAGAGAAGAACTTGAATTTGTTAGTAACTATATGCCGGAACAGCTGTCCGAAGAAGAAGTGGAAGAGCTCGTTCGAAAAGCGATTGCTGATACAGGAGCTTCAACCAAGGCTGATATGGGCAAAGTGATGGGTGCCTTGATGCCTAAAGTAAAAGGAAAAGCGGACGGAGCACTCGTCAGCAGGCTTGTCCAACGGCATCTGTCATAAACAGGAATGAAAGCCGGAAAGCTTACGCTTTCCGGCTTTGCTGTTGGGGACCGGTGTTACATAATATCTCTTTCCCGAGGAACCGTCCTGTTTGGACGCCCGACACGGCGCTCGAGCATTTCTTGAAAATTTCAGGTATAATTGGAAGGAGAAACTTTGAAACTTTTTCCCTTGCAAATCGTAATGTAAATGACGGGTTTTTGAAGGGAGGGGATATTGTTGAAAAGGATTTTTGCTTCAGTTTTTCTCATTTTGGCGGGGCTCATATTAATTCTTCCCGTTCAGGCTGAAGGCAAGGAAAAGAATGTATACGTCATCCCGATCAAAGATGATGTCGAAAAAGGCCTTTATGCTTTTTTGGACAGGGCCATCAATACGGCAGAGAAAGAAAATGCGGACCTGATCGTTTTTGATATGAACACTCCGGGAGGCGCAGTGGATGCCGCCCGTGATATTGGAAACAGGATTGCCAATGCGGATGTGAAAACGGTCACATTCGTAAATTCATGGGCCATTTCGGCAGGTTCGTATATAGCCCTTCATACAGATAAAATCTATATGACGCCAAATGCTGTCATGGGCGCTGCCGCCGTCATCGACCAGCAAGGCAACACTGCCGGTGAAAAAGCTGAGAGCATGTGGCTTGCTGCAATGGAAGCCGCCGCGAAAAGGAGCAAGCGTGACCCCGAAATCGCCAAGGCGATGGCCAGCAAGAAAATTGATCTTCCTGATTTGAAAGAAAATGGGAAACTTTTGACACTTGAAGCCGACAAGGCGTTGAAGGTGGGCTATTCCGAGGGAACCGTCAACAATATGGATGAATTGCTCAAAGACCTGGGAATGGAGGATGCCAAGGTCCATACGATCAAGCCGGCTTTTGCCGAATCGCTTGCAAGGCTGATTACCAATCCTGTTGTTGTTCCGATTCTTTTGACAATTGCGAGCCTTGGGCTCGTACTTGAACTGTATACCCCTGGTTTCGGACTGCCGGGAGGAATGGGAATTTCCGCATTGCTGCTGTTCTTTTATGGGCACTATGTCGCAGGTTTTGCCGGATATGAATCCATTCTATTGTTTGTTGTCGGGCTCATACTAATTGCTGCGGAAGTTTTTGTTGCAGGTGGAATATTGGGAATCCTGGGAACAGCCGCGGTCATTGGCAGTATGCTGCTTGCGGGTGAAGACGTCATCCAAATGGGAATGTCCATTGTCACTGCCCTGGCACTAGCGTTCCTATTAATCATTATCATGTTAAAGGTGTTTGGTAAGAGAGTGAATATATTTAGGAAATTCATATTAACCGATTCGACGAATACAGAAAGCGGCTATGTCTCAAATGTAAACAGATTGGAATTAATCGGCCGCGAAGGAGTAACAGTCACACCGTTAAGGCCATCCGGAACGGTCAAGATTGACGATGAACGCCTTGATGTTGTTGCGGACGGCAGCTTTATCGAAAATAACACGAAAGTGAAAGTTGTGAAAGTCGAAGGATCACGAATAGTCGTTCGCCCTGTTTAATGAAAAAATTGAGGAGGAAACTGAATGCTTCCTGAAACGCTGTTTTTATTGGTTATAATCGTAATAGCGATTATTGTTTTATCTGTTTTATTCACCTTTGTTCCGATTGGCCTGTGGATTTCTGCCTTGGCCGCCGGTGTAAAGGTAGGTATTTTCACTTTGATTGGTATGAGGCTGAGAAGGGTTATTCCACGGCGTGTCGTTGAACCATTGATCAAAGCGCACAAAGCCGGGCTTCCGGTTGCGACAAACCAGCTTGAAAGCCATTATTTGGCGGGAGGTAACGTGGATCGTGTCGTGAATGCCCTGATTGCTGCTCAGCGGGCAAATATTGAATTGACATTTGAACGTGCCGCAGCCATCGACCTTGCCGGCCGTGATGTTCTCGAAGCGGTTCAGATGAGTGTTAACCCGAAGGTCATTGAAACGCCATTTATTGCAGGTGTGGCTATGGACGGAATTGAGGTTAAAGCAAAAGCAAGGATTACCGTACGTGCCAACATCGACAGGCTTGTTGGGGGAGCAGGGGAAGAAACTGTCATCGCCCGTGTCGGTGAAGGGGTTGTTTCCACAATCGGATCCAGTGACAACCATAAGAAAGTCCTTGAAAACCCTGATATGATTTCCCGCACAGTTTTGGCCAAGGGGCTGGATGCGGGGACTGCATTTGAAATTCTTTCAATCGACATCGCTGATGTGGATATCGGCAAAAACATTGGTGCCCAGCTGCAGACAGACCAGGCCGAAGCGGACAAGAAGATTGCCCAGGCGAAAGCCGAAGAAAGAAGGGCAATGGCTGTTGCCAGCGAACAGGAAATGAAGGCCCGCGTCGAAGAAATGAGAGCGAAAGTGGTAGAGGCGGAGGCGGAAGTACCGCTCGCCATGTCCGAAGCGCTCAAGTCTGGTAACCTTGGAGTCATGGATTATTTATCACTCCGCAACATTGATGCGGATACAGATATGCGCGATTCCATCGGAAGAATGACAAAGCCGAAGGATAATAATAAGCCGGAGTAAGTTTTGTGGCACAATGAAAGGGGGTAACTCCTTTGGAACAGTTTTTGCCGATTATAGTCATTGCTCTAATAAGTTTCTTTGTAAATAGGGCAAGTGAGCAAAAAAAGCGGGCTGCCAATCATGAAAAGCCCGGCAGTCCTCAAAACAGGCCGGCTCAGTCAAGAAAGCCTGAAAGGCCGGCCCCTCCTGCCAGCAAAAAGCCTGTCCAGGAAAAGCCGAAGCCTGTACTTGCGGAAAGGCCGCGCAGCTTAAAAGAGGCGGCAGAAATACTATTGTCTCAAATGCAGCCTCAGATTGAGGACAAGAAGACTGAGGCTGAAAACAAAGTGGAGGAACTCAAAAAAGAGGCGGCAGCTTATAAGGAAAGGGCCCGTGAGCTGCATACAAAAGCGGAAGCGGTCAAGGAAAAAAAAGAACAGCCGCATATCGAACCTTTTTTCCAACAGAATGATATTGTCAAAGGTATCATCATGTCGGAAGTTCTCGGGCCTCCAAGGGCCAAAAGAAGATACGGCCGGCATTAAAATAAAGTGATGAAACCCCCTTTCAACTCATACATATGAGATGAAAGGGGGTTCTTTTTCATGGCGAAAAAATGGACACACCGATTTCGCAAGTGGGCGACCGAAAAAATGGAGCTGCCGCCCGATGTAATGATGGACCTCCCCCGCGTAACAATCATCGGTCAACTGCACATATATATCGAGAACCATAAGGGGCTTCTTGCATTCTCCGATCAGGAGGTGCGGCTGCTTCTTAAGCAGGGCCAGCTGCTTATAAAAGGGAACTCTTTCGTAATCAAAACAATCCTTCCGGAAGAAATTTTGCTGGAAGGAAAAATAAGCGAAGTCTTGTATTTGAAAGAATAGGAGTGGCACAAATGAAGAACCGTTGGATCACATTTCTGTCAGGAAGGGTACTGGTTAGAGCAGATGGACAAGGATTGGAGCTCCTGCTGAACAAAATGACGAGGGACGGAATTGCCATATGGAAAGTGAAACGGTTTAAGTCGGGTGCCATGCTTTTTTATATCCCGCTTCGAGACATACATAAATTAAGAAAGGCCGCACGCCGTTTTGAATGCCGGATTTCCTTCGTACGCGGCGAAGGAGCCCCTTTTCTGTGGAAGAGATTGTTTAAAAACAGCGGGTTTTTAGTCGGGATGTTATCATTTATTATTATAATCACCGTTCTTTCCAACATCACTTGGGGGATTGAGATAAAAGGGGCAAACCCGGAAACGGAACATAAAATCAGGAAGGAACTGACAAAAATAGGAGTCCAGATCGGTACCTCCCACTTTTTGAATCAGGATCTGGAAAAGATCCAGCGTGAATTGACCGAACGGGTTGATAATATTACATGGATTGGTGTTGAGTTGAAAGGGACAACCTTCCACTTTCAAGTAGTGGAAAAAACGGAACCCAAAAAACAGGAAACCCGTTCACCATCGCATCTTGTTGCAACCAAAAAGGCGGTGATAGAAAAAATGTTTGTGGAAAAAGGAAAACCACTTGTTAAAGTAAATCAATTTGTTGAAAAGGGACAGATCCTTGTTTCTGGAACGATAGGCAATGATGAAGAAACAAAAACAATTCCTGCCCGTGGTGAAGTATGGGGTAAAACATGGTATCAAACACATGCGGAATTTCCGCTGCAGTCAACTTTTCAAGTTTTTAGCGGTGAGGAAAAAAGAACACATGCCTTAAAATTCGGTTCGTTTTCAGTGCCCGTATGGGGGTTCGGCAAGACAGGGTTCAAAAACTACGAGGTGGAAACCGAAGTTCATCCCGTCCGCTTTCTTGGATGGCAGCTGCCTTTAGCCTACGTTGAGAAAACGGCTAGAGCGACGGAGGAATATGAACGTTCACTTACAAAAAAAGAAGCCCGGGAGGCCGGAAGAGAACTGGCAAGAAGGGATCTGGCCAAAAATATTCCTGAAGACGCACGCATAGACGATGAGATTATTTTGCATGAAGAAGTGGAGAATGGTAAAGTTAAGCTGACAATCTATTTCCAAGTGATAGAAAATATAGCAAAAGAAAAACCGATCACTCAAGGAGATTAACAAATGGCAGATGAATTCATAACAAATCAAATACAACTGGACGGCGATGATGAAGCTCCTGTCTTATTTGGAAATGGCGACAGCAACTTAAAGATGCTTGAAGACGAATTTGGCGTTAAAATTGTGACCCGCGGGGAAACACTGAATGTCACGGGTCCTCCTGAAGCGGCCGCTCTAGCAGAGGAAACGATTAAACAGCTGCTCGCTGTCATAAGGAGCGGCATACGAATCGGGCTCAGGGATACCGCCTATGCGGCCCAGACGGCGAAACAGGGAAAAATAGAGTATTTCTCTGAGCTGTATGATGAGGAAATCACCCGCAATGCAAAAGGCAAAGCCATCCGGGTCAAAACGATTGGACAGCGCCATTATATAGAGGCTGTCCGGAAAAATGACCTGGTATTTGGCATTGGGCCCGCAGGTACCGGAAAAACATATCTTGCCGTCGTCATGGCTGTGGGGGCATTGAAAAGCGGCAAGATCAATAAGATCATATTGACCCGCCCGGCTGTTGAAGCCGGTGAAAGCCTTGGCTTTTTACCGGGTGATTTAAAAGAAAAAGTGGATCCTTACCTAAGGCCGCTTTATGATGCCCTCCATGATGTGTTGGGGGCTGAACATACCCAGAGGCTTATCGAAAGGGAAACAATCGAAATTGCACCCCTTGCCTATATGAGGGGGCGGACCCTTGATGATGCATTTGTCATTCTGGATGAAGCCCAAAATACTACCCACGCACAAATGAAAATGTTTTTAACAAGGCTTGGATTTGGATCCAAGATGGTCATAACCGGAGATTCAACCCAAGTGGACCTTCCGCCCGGTGTTAAATCCGGCCTTGCTACGGCCGAAGTCATCCTGCAGGGAGTAAAGGGCATTGCCTTTATTCACTTTGAAGAGGGTGACGTAGTCCGCCATCCTCTTGTAGGAAGGGTCATCAAAGCATATGCACAAAATGAAACAACCCCCGGGCGTTAAGTTCGGGGATTCTTTTATTTGAAGTATAATTAGGTAGTGCCTTTACTCTCCGAAACTGCTATATTTGACATAGGAATGCTTTTTTTTTTAAAAGGCGGTGGAGGGGAATTGATGTATTTTCAAAAATATATAAGGAATATACGGAAGATTCTTAGTTATAAGCTGTTTACGGGTCTTGTCTTTTCAGTGCTGGGCCTTTTATTATTTGCGATCCTTTACACGAACGTCAAGCCCGAAACCTATGACATGGAACTTTTTTCCGTCGCTGATAAAACGATCCGCTCCCCGAAAACGATCGAAGATGAAGAAAAGACCGCGGAAGAACGGAATAAAGCCGCGGAAGAAGTCGAAAATGTGTATGTACATAAAAAAGAGGTGGCCCAAAACAGGGTGCTTCTGCTTACGTCCATTTTTGATTTTGTAAATGAAGTGAATCAGGAGGAGTCGGCCAAAAAGAAAGAGGCGGAAGAAAGTAAAGCGGAAAAAGAGGGCTCCCAGCCGGCATCTTCCAAACTCGCATTGTTAAAATCGAAGCTCACGGCCGATGTAACCGAGGATGTGACTGAAACGATTTCAGATCAGACTCTTTTACAGCTGCTGGAGGCTGATCCATCTGAATTGGAAAAAGCAAGGAACATCCTGGTCAGCAATGTGGAAACGATCATGAATGGGAAAATCCGCGAGGATCAAGTGAACAATGTCAGTTCAGACCTTATCGGCAGAATCAAGTCAGCCGGCTTGGAAAAGAATGTGGAAAATGCCTCAATTGAACTTGGAAAATATGCCATAATCGCAAACGAAGTCTATGATCCGAAGCTTACTGAAGAAAGAAAGCAGCAAGCGATGAATGAAGTGGAACCTGTTAAAATATTACAGGGACAGATAGTCGTTCAGGAAGGCCATCTCATTGACAGAGATATTTACCGGCAGCTTGACACGCTTGGGCTTTTGAAAAGCAAGCCGACAATCAAGCCGTTTATTGGACTTGCCATCTTTGTGCTGCTCTTAATCGGTGCTTTATATATCCCTTTTACGAAACTGAATGAGCCTGAAGAAAAGAAGCAGAGCTATTTGCTGCTTTTGGGAATTGTCTTTGTAGGAGCTATTGTTCTGATGAAGATTATCAGCCTGATGGAGGGGCTTGAACAGTATGACATCGCCTATCTGTTTCCCGCTGCGATGGCTCCTATGCTGATCAGGGTCATGATCAATGAGCGCTTTGCCCTGCTCATGGCCATTATTTTGGCTGCATGCGGAAGCATCGTTTTCCATGACGGCATTTCGGGAACAATAGATGTTGAAATTGCGTTATACATTTTATTCAGCGGCCTTGCAGGAATCATGTTCCTGTCGGATAAAAGCGAACGCTTTAATTTGTTGCGTGCCGGCCTCCTCGTTGCCTTGGTCAATGTGCTGCTTATTTTCTTTCTGCAGTTTATCGGAAGCGGCCAGATCACCAATATGGAGTATTTATATTTTATTATTAATGGTGTGGTTTCCGGCATATTGTCCGCAGTTTTGACCATGGGGATTCTGCCTTTCCTTGAAGCCGGATTCGGTATATTATCAACAATGAGGCTGATTGAGTTGTCCAATCCGAATCACCCATTGTTAAAGAGGATTCTAATTGAGGCTCCAGGCACTTACCATCATAGCGTAATGGTGGCCAATTTAGCTGAGTCGGCATGCGAAGCCATCGGTGCCAACGGCCTGCTGGCGAGAGTTGCGGCCTATTACCATGATCTCGGAAAGACAAAAAGACCGCATTTTTTTATAGAGAATCAGATGAACATGGAAAACCCGCATGATAAGCTGCAGCCTGCAACAAGCAAAGATATCATTATTGCGCATGTTACGGACGGTGCCGCGGAATTGAAGAAGCATAAAATGCCGAAGGAAATCGTAGATGTTGCAAAACAGCATCATGGAACCACGCTGCTGAAGTTCTTTTATTACAAAGCAGCGGAAATATCGGATGATGTGGAAGAGTCGGATTACAGGTACCCCGGCCCGAAACCGCAATCAAAAGAAGCAGCCGTCATCAGTCTGGCGGACTGCGTGGAGGCAGCGGTTCGTTCCTTGAACGAGCCAACACCCGAAGCAATCAAGTCGCTTGTCGACTCCATTGTCCAAGACCGGCTTTTGGATGGCCAATTGAATGAATGCGATATTACAATCAAACAATTGGAGACCATTAAATCAACATTTTGCGAAACGTTGAGCGGTATTTTTCACTCAAGGATTGAATATCCGGGAAATAAGGAGCAGAAGGTGATGTGAAGATGAATCTGGAAATTGACTTCATTGATGAAACAGATAGTGTGACAGAAGAACAATTAAGGTTATTGGAAGAGCTGTTAAAACTTGCGGCAGAAATGGAAAATGTCGAAGGGGGAAGTGAGCTTTCCGTCACCTTCGTTACCAATGAATCCATAAAGGAACTCAACATGGCGTACAGGGGGAAGGATTCCCCGACGGATGTCATTTCTTTTGCAATGGAAGAAATGGGAGAAGGGGAAACGGAAATAGCCGGTGTTGAAAATCTTCCCAGGATGTTGGGAGACATTGTTATTTCGATTGAAATGGCGGAAAAACAGGCGGAAGAATACGGCCATTCTTATTTGCGGGAGCTCGGATTTTTAACGGTGCATGGTTTTCTTCATCTTCTTGGGTATGATCATATGAATGATGAAGATGAAAAACGCATGTTCAAAAAACAAGAGGATATTTTGAAGAGTTATGGCTTGGAAAGATAAAAATCCATTCTCCTTTGGGCGGCTTGTCGATTCTTTCACCTATGCCATTCAGGGATTGTGGCACGCCGTTAAAACGGAAAAAAATTTTCAAATCCATTTAACCGCAGCCCTGATTGTCAGTATATGCGGTTTTGCTTTCCGATTGAGCAAAGTGGAATGGCTTTTTATACTCATCTGTATTTTTGGGATGTTCTCCCTTGAACTCTTAAATTCAGCGATTGAAAAAACTATTGATCTCGTTACAGAGGAAATAAGGCCCTTGGCCAAGCAGGCAAAGGATATGGCGGCAGGGGCCGTCCTGATTTATGCCGTCATGACAGTGGTGATCGGGCTTATCATTTTCATACCGAAAATTGTGGAGCTGTTCCGGTGATGCTGATTCATTGGGCAGTTTTTGTTTTTATTTGAAACCCGATCCCCATTCGGATAAAATAATCATACATTCTAAGAATGGGATGGACTTGTGGCAATTATCCAAAAATTTATTTAAAAAAAGATAACTTTTTTTATGAAAATGTAGTAAAATTAGAAGTAAGACATGAGGAGAATCATGACATGAAGGAACAATTGATAAAAGAAGCAATAAGCGCCAAGGAGAAAGCGTATGTTCCATACTCGAAATTTCCGGTTGGAGCTGCACTGTTAACGAAGGGCGGAACGATTTATCACGGATGCAATATTGAGAATGCTTCCTACGGGCTGACAAATTGTGCTGAGAGAACTGTTATATTTAAAGCGCTTTCAGAAGGTGAAAATGCTTTTGACATGCTTGCCGTTACAGCTGATTCCGAACGCCCGGTGCCTCCGTGCGGAGCATGCAGACAGGTTATTGCAGAGCATTGTCCAAAAGACATGAAAGTCATCTTGACCAACAGCAAAGGGGATGTGCAGGAGTTTACAGTGGGGGATCTGCTTCCGTTTGCTTTTATGGCGGGTGATATGCATGAATGAAATGGCCGGAGGCGAAAGGGAATTCAAATCGGGTTTCATCTCCATCATCGGAAGGCCGAATGTAGGAAAATCAACCTTTTTAAACAGGGTGATCGGCCAAAAGATAGCGATCATGAGCGATAAACCGCAAACGACCAGAAACAAGGTTCAGGGTGTTTTGACAACTGATGATGCGCAGATGGTCTTCATAGACACCCCGGGTATCCATAAACCGAAACATAAGCTTGGAGATTTTATGATCAAGCTTGCAATCAATACATTCAGGGAAGTCGATCTCATACTGTTCATGATCAATGCTGAAGAAGGGTATGGACGCGGCGATGAATTCATCATCGAGCAATTGAAAAATGTAAAAACTCCGGTATTTCTAGTCATCAATAAAATCGATCAGATACATCCTGATCAGTTGATTGTCTTAATTGAGCAATATAAGGATATGTACCCGTTCAAGGAAATCATTCCGATTTCAGCGTTGGAAGGGAATAATGTCGAGCGGCTTATTCAGCAGATCCAAGAATGTTTGCCTGAAGGTCCCCAATATTACCCTTCCGATCAGGTGACCGACCATCCGGAAAGGTTCATTGTATCCGAATTGATCCGTGAAAAGGCACTCCATCTTACACGGGAAGAAGTGCCGCATTCAATCGCTGTTGTCATCGATCAGATGAAGCAGGAAGAGAATAAGGATCTTATCCATGTCATGGCGACGATCGTTGTAGAACGTGATTCACAGAAAGGGATTGTGATTGGAAAACAAGGGAAAATGCTGAAGGAAATCGGGCAGCGCGCCCGGCGGGATATCGAGAACCTTCTTGGGTCCAAGGTTTTCCTCGAACTATGGGTCAAGGTCCAAAAGGACTGGAGGAACAAGTCTACCTACTTAAGGGATTTTGGTTTTAGAGACGACGAATATTAATTGGCTGGTTTAGCAAATTTTACGCAGAATCTTTCTGGGGCTTATAGACAAACATATTCATACAACCATCATAAAGAAAGGCGGGTTTCAAATGTATGAGTTTACTTGGAAAGTTTTTAAGAAGACGGGGAACATTGATATTTACCTGCTTCTCAAGGAACTGGAGAAAGAAGAACACATGATGAATACTCTGCCGATTGCCGACAAGCCCAATGTGATCGATTATCCCGTTTCCTGACCGATTCATTTGCTTTTTTTTGAACACCCGATGCAGTATGATACTGTAAAAGGGGTAAGCGATATGTTGGAAAAATTTGAAGGCATTGTAATCAGAACAACGGATTATGGTGAATCACATAAAATAACAGCCATATACAGCAGGGAAGCGGGAAAGATTTCCGCGATGGCAAGAGGAGCCAAAAAAACGAACAGCCGTCTTGCCGCGGTTTCCCAGCTGTTTACATACGGTTATTTTTTAATTCAGACTGGACGCGGCCTTGGCACCATGCAGCAGGGAGAGATCATTTCGCCTTTAAGGGGCTTGAAAGAGGATATTTTTAAGACCGCCTATGCTTCCTATGTAGTTGAGATGGTTGACAGAAGCACCCAGGATAACGAACCAAACCCATATTTATTTGAATTGCTGCATCAATCGCTGAATTATATAAGCGAGGATTATGATCCGGGTATCATCACCCATATTTTTGAAATGAAAATGCTTCAGGTTCTTGGGCTCTATCCGGAAATGAAGAAATGCTCAATATGCGGTGCGACTGAAGGCAGCTTTGGCTTTTCCATCAAAGAAAACGGACTTATTTGCCACCGCTGCCTCGAAAGGGATCCGCATTATTTGCCTATGAGCCAAAATGCGATTAAACTTCTCCGTTTATTTTATTATTTTGACTTGAATCGTCTTGGCACCATTTCAGTCAAGCCGGAGACGAAAAAAGAGCTGAAAAGAGCGATTGATATGTATTACGATGAGTATTCCGGGCTCCATATCAAATCCAAGCGTTTTTTGGATCAGATGGATTCATTGAAGGACAAGCTGTGAGGCAGAGGTTGACAACCGGCTTCGTTTCGATTATTTTTATTCATAGTACTATAATATATCCTGCTAAGACGGAAAGTAGTAGCTGTATCATTCCATTTCAGCGAACCCGGGAAGGTGCAAGCCGGGCATGGTAACTGCAGTGAAGGCAGTCCCGAGCGGGAAACTTAAAGTGGCCGTTTTTACGGCAAATAGGGTGGAACCGCGGGTTAACTCTCGTCCCTATGCTGATATGAGCATAGGGACGGGAGTTTTTTATTTTACTGAGTAAGAAAGTATAAGATGTTTTAGCTTTAAAATTTTGAACAAAGATTTTTGTTGTCTAGCTCCAGCGCCTATCGACTAGCAGACTTCGCACCTCCTCCTACGATAAGTCAACATCGGCTCGTTCCTCGCCGTGTTTCCTTTATCTCGTCGGAGGCACTCCAGTCTGTACGTCGATGGGCAAGGCGCTTGCGCTTTTCTTATACGAAAGGATGAATGATATGAATATACAGGAAATGATTTTGACTTTGCAAAAGCATTGGTCTGATTACGGCTGTATTTTAATGCAGGCGTATGACGTGGAAAAAGGAGCAGGTACGATGAGCCCCTATACATTTTTGAGGGCAATCGGTCCCGAGCCGTGGAATGTGGCTTATGTAGAACCGTCCAGACGGCCGGCAGACGGGCGGTACGGAGAAAATCCGAACAGGCTATACCAGCATCATCAATTTCAGGTGATTATGAAGCCTTCGCCGGAAAATATTCAGGAAATGTATTTGGATTCTTTAAGAAAGCTTGGGATTGAGCCGCTTGAGCATGATATCCGCTTTGTAGAAGATAACTGGGAGAACCCGTCTTTGGGATGCGCCGGCCTTGGTTGGGAAGTATGGCTGGATGGAATGGAAATCACCCAGTTTACGTATTTCCAGCAGGTGGGCGGTTTGGAGTGCAAACCGGTTTCGGTTGAATTGACATATGGCATTGAACGTCTTGCCTCTTATATTCAGGAAAAAGACAATGTCTTTGATTTGGAATGGACGGATGGATTTACGATCAGGGATATTTTTTATCAGCCTGAATATGAACATTCGAAATATGCTTTTGAAACTTCTGACCAGGACTTGCTTTTCACTTTGTTCAGCAAGTATGAAAAAGAAGCAAAAAGGCAGATGGATCTTGGACTTGTACACCCGGCTTATGACTATATTTTGAAATGCTCCCATGTCTTTAATCTTTTGGATGCAAAAGGAGCGATTTCAGTAACGGAAAGGACAGCCTATATTTCCAGGATGAGAAATATGGCCCGTCATGTGGCAAAGACTTTTTATGATGAAAGGGAAAAATTAGGTTTTCCGATTTTACAGCACGAGAAGGAGGAATGCAGCCATGAATAAACGTGATTTATTGCTTGAAATCGGTTTGGAAGAAATGCCGGCGAGGTTTATACACGGTTCCATTCAGCAGCTGGAAGAAAAGATCCGAAACTGGCTGGATGAAAATGGAATTGAGCACGGCCGCCTGTATCCTTTTTCCACGCCAAGGAGATTGGCTGTGCTTGTAAAAGATGTGGCGGAAGCACAGCAGGATACGGAAGAGGAAGCAAAGGGGCCGGCGAAGAAAATTGCACAGGATGAAAACGGCAACTGGTCAAAAGCGGCCTTGGGCTTCAGCCGCTCGCAGGGAATGTCTCCGGATGACATTTATTTCAAGGAGATTAAAGGAGTTGAATACGCCCATATTAAACGATTTATAAAAGGGGAAAAGACAATTGACCTGCTTGCGCAGCTCCAAAAACTGGTGGAGGGCATGCATTTTCCAAACAGCATGAAATGGGGAAGCCATCAGCTCCGTTACATCCGTCCGATCAGGTGGCTTGTTGCTTTATTTGGCAATGAAGTGATCCCGTTCACTGTTGCCGGAGTTTCTGCCGGAACGATGACAAAGGGACACCGCTTTTTGGGAAAAGATATTTCGATCAATCATCCTGAAGATTACGAAAAGGCCCTTAAATCCCAATTTGTCATTGTGAATGAAGAGACCAGAAAGCAGAAAATAGCAGCGCAGATAGCGGATTTGGAAAAAGAAAACGGGTGGGTTGTTCCTGCCGAGAATGATTTGCTCGAGGAAGTCACAAATCTTGTGGAATATCCAGCTGCTTTTTATGGGAAATTTGATGAGAAATTTCTGGCTCTTCCGGAAGAAGTGCTTATTACTTCAATGAAAACCCATCAACGCTATTTTCCTGTGAAGGACTCAAAAGGGAATCTGCTTCCATATTTTGTTTCAGTCAGAAATGGCGACAAAAGCCATATTGATACTGTGGCAAAAGGGAATGAGAAGGTATTGCGCGCAAGATTGGCTGACGCGGAATTCTTTTTTGAAGAGGATCAAAAGCTTGAAATCCAAGATGCTTTGAAAAAACTTGAATCCATTATTTATCATGAGAAAATCGGTACATTGGCCCAAAAAGTCAATAGAGTTCAAAAAATCACCCAACAATTAAGCAGCCTTCTGGGGTTGTCAGAAGATGAAAAACAATTGGCTGACAGGGCTGCCGAAATCTGTAAATTCGACCTTGTTACAAACATGGTGGATGAATTTCCGGAGCTGCAGGGCGTGATGGGTGAAAAATATGCCCTTCAGAAAGGAGAAAATGAAGAAGTCGCCAAAGCTGTCAACGAACATTATAAACCGCGCCATGCCCAGGATGGCATTCCTGAGTCCCTTACCGGAGCAATTGTCGGAGTAGCCGATAAAATGGATACAATTGTAACGGCTTTTGCTGTTGGCCTGATCCCGACAGGTTCACATGATCCATATGCTTTACGCCGAAATGCAACTGGTGTTGTCAACATATTGAAAGGGATGAATTGGAATATCTCCCTGGAAGAACTTCTCCACTGTGTCATTGAAATTACCAAAGAGGATGTAAACATAGAAACAGCAGAATTGACGGAAAGTCTCATTCAGTTTTTTAAACTGCGGATCAAGCATCTTCTTCAGGAAGAAAACATCCGTTATGACATAATTGAGGCGGTAATGGGCGGAGAACTGAATGGCATCCCTGACATCATTGGCCGGGCCGGCACCCTGGACGAACATAAAGATGAAGGAGATTTTAAAGAAACGATTGAATCATTGGCCCGTGTAATGAACATTGCCCGGAAAGCGGAAGATGATTGCGAAGTGAATGCGGCTTTACTTGAAAATAAGGAGGAAAAACAGCTTTATCAGGAATATCAAAAAGTGCTCAATATATTTAAATCTGAAAATAACCCTGAAGGCCGTTTTACAGCACTTAAAAACCTGTCACCGGTGATTTCTGCCTATTTTGATCATACAATGGTCATGGCGGAAGACGGCAAAATTAGAAAAAATCGGCTTGCGCAAATGAAAAAGCTCTCTGATTTGATTGGAAGCTTTGCCATGATGAATGAAATTCAGGTGAAATAAGCTATGTACCTTTTATGGATGAGATTCTCTTTAGCGGTTAAATAGTATATACTAATTCTAATAAGTATGTCTCATTTCATGTCCATAGGTGGTGAGCACGATCGAACTCAGCAAAAGACAGGATAGAATATTGGAAATCGTCAAGGAAAACGGCCCGATCACGGGTGAGCACATCGCAGAAAAACTGAACCTGACACGGGCTACTTTGCGTCCGGATCTGGCCATTTTGACAATGGCCGGGTATTTGGATGCAAGACCAAGAGTGGGATACTTTTATACAGGGAAAACCGGAACACAGCTGTTGGCCGAAAGCATGAAGAAGCTGACAGTCAAAGATTTTCAGTCAATCCCTGTAGTCGTCAATGAAAATGTTTCTGTTTATGATGCCATTGTCACTATTTTCCTGGAAGACGTCGGAACCGTATTTGTAACAGATGACAAGCATCATCTGGCGGGGGTATTATCCAGGAAAGACTTGTTAAGGGCAAGCCTTGGCAAGCAGGAGTTATCAACATTGCCGGTTAACATTATCATGACAAGGATGCCCAATATTACGATGTGTGAGAAGGATGATTTGTTGATTGACGTTGCCAAAAAGTTGATCGATACACAGATTGATGCAGTTCCCGTGGTAAAAAAGACGGATTCTGGTTATGAAGTAATAGGCAGGCTTACGAAAACGAATATAACAAAAGCGTTTGTGGCGCTTGCAGAGCAAGAAGGTTAGTTGACATGACGGGAGATGATAATCATGACGGAACCGATGATATATGTAGTGTCAGACTCCGTGGGCGAGACTGCCGAACTTGTTACAAAAGCGGCATTAAGCCAATTTTCCGGGCCGAATGCCGCGATTAAACGCATTCCTTATGTTGAGGAGCCGGAAAATATCGATGAAGTCATTTCATTGGCAAAGATGAACAACGGAATCATTATCTTTACATTGGTCAAACCGGAAATAAGAGATTATTTGGTTGATAGAGCGCGGGAATCCAACGTTCATGCCATCGATGTTCTGGGGCCGTTAATGAGAACATTTGAGGAAACGTTTGATAAGAAACCGCTGAACGAGCCGGGTCTCGTACGCAAGCTTGATGCGGACTATTTCAAAAGAGTGGAAGCAATTGAATTTGCTGTTAAATACGATGACGGGCGGGACCCAAGGGGGCTGCTCAGGGCGGATATAATATTGGTCGGGGTCTCCAGGACATCCAAAACACCGCTGTCGCAATACCTCGCCCATAAGAGATATAAAGTGGCAAACGTTCCTGTCGTACCTGAGGTGGACCCGCCGGAGGAATTATTCAAAATAGATCCGGATAAATGCATAGGCTTAAAAATCAGTGCGGAAAAGCTCTATGAAATCCGCCGGGAAAGATTGCTGACATTGGGGCTTGATGATAATGCCATTTATGCGAATATTGAAAGGATCCGCCGTGAAATTGAGTATTTTGACAGGATTGCCGAGAAAATCGGATGCCGCATTATTGATGTAACAAATAAAGCGGTTGAAGAAACGGCCAATATCATTATCAACTTTAAATTAAATAGCCATTGAGCGCTTACGCAGCGCTCTTTTTCGTGACAAATTTTTTCAATCCCTTTCACTGGGCAAATTCGGCAAAATACGCTATAATAAAAATTTGCGTTTATGGAAATTAAAAGGGTTAGAGTTGCGGGTAAAGGAATACAATATTTATTGTGATTATATTTAACCCTGTCACCCAATTTTAAAAAAGGGATTAAAAATAAGAAGGAATCTGCGGAGGGATGCAGAATAAATAATTATGCCCATAAAAAAAGGGTGATATTTGTCGACGCGGATGCCTGTCCTGTAAAAGAAGAAATTTCTCAAATCGCGAAAGACCTGAAGCTGGAAGTGTTTTTTATTGCTTCATATTATCATAAGCCTTCCACTGTCAAAGAAGGTGACAATTGGACTTTTGTCGATCCGGACAGGGAAGCCTGCGACCTTTATATCCTGAACCATGCTAAAAGGGGAGATATCCTGGTTACACAAGATATAGGGCTCGCAAGCCTCGCGCTTCAAAAAGGTGTTTATGTCTTTTCACCCAGGGGAACGGAATACAAGGAAGAAACAATAGATACGGCGCTTGATTTTCGGTATTTAGCTGCAAAAGACAGGGAACGGGGGAAATTTTGGAAAGGGCCTAAGCCGTTTAAAGATGAAGACCGTCATCGATTTCTTGCAGTTTTCGATAATTTTTGTCGAAAAATGTTAATTAGTGAATAAAAAGTTATAGATGGGGATGTTTACAAGTGGCTGCAAGGATCCCAGAGGAAAAGATAAGCGAACTCAGGCAGTCTGTGGACATTGTCGATATTATCAATGAATATGTCCAGTTGAAAAAACAGGGAAGAAATTATTTTGGATTATGCCCTTTTCACAGCGAAAATACTCCTTCATTTTCCGTGGCACCTGAAAAGCAGATATATCATTGTTTTGGCTGCGGGGCCGGCGGAAATGTATTTAATTTTCTAATGGATGCCGAAGGCATCACTTTCCAGGAAGCAGCCGCCATTGTAGCCGATAAAGGGGGCATCCCCCTTCAGATCCAGAACACGGATAAAAGGCAAGATGACGGCTATCCTTCAGAGCACCAAAGAATGATTGACGCCCATGAGCTGTTGGGTAAACTATATCATCATTTATTGCTGAATACAAAAGAAGGAGCAGGTGCGCTTCAGTATCTTCTATCGCGCGGGTTTTCAACCGAGGGTATTAGAAAGTTCAAAATTGGCTATTCTTTGCCTGAATGGGATTTGGCCGTGAAATATTTAACCAAACGCGGTTTCGCGGAAGAAGAGCTGGAAAAGGCAGGACTGATTGTAAAAAAAGAAAATGGCGACGGCTTTTTCGATCGGTTTCGCAACAGGGTCATGTTTCCCTTGCTTGATGCAAAAGGCAGGACCATCGCTTTTTCGGCACGAGCTGTGGAAAATGATGATTCACCTAAATATTTAAATACCCCGGAAACAGCCATTTTTAATAAAAGCTCGCTTCTATACAATTACAATGGAGCACGCAGTGAAATCAGGAGACAGGGATATGCGGTCTTGTTTGAAGGATTCGCCGATGTCATATCCGCTGATCAGGCCAATGTGAAAAATGGCGTCGCAGTCATGGGGACATCCTTGACGAATGAACATATTCGTCTGCTGCGAAGGCTGACAGACACAATCATCCTATGTTTTGATTCGGACCAGGCGGGGATTGAGGCCTCTAACCGTGCCGGCTCATTGCTTGTTGAACAAGGAATGGAAGTAAAAGCGGCTATGCTCCCAAAGGGAACGGATCCCGATGACTATATCCGAAAATACGGGGCTGAAAAATTCCGGGCGGATGTAATAGGGAATGCACTGGCATGGACAGCTTTTAAACTTCATTATTACAGATTCGGAAAAAACCTGCAAAATGAAGGAGAAAAGCTGAAGTATATAGAAGAAGTCATGAATGAATTGAGCAAGCTGGGCAATCCCATTGAAAGGGAGCTGTATACCCGGCAGCTGGCTGAGGAATTCTCACTTTCACTGGAAGTGCTTGAGGACCAGCAAAAGAAGCTTGTTCAGGCGGAAGGGAAAAAGCAGCAGAAGCAAACCGGCGGGTTTGCCCAAGTCCCGAAAAAGAGACAAAGTGTGCTGCCGGCCCATTTGACAGCGGAAAGGATGCTGCTGGCCAGGATGCTTCGGGACGAGGAAGCTGCCTATCGAATTATGGAAATGCTTGGAAATCAGCCGTTTTACTATGATGAACACCAGGCAATTATCACTTATTTATTAAGTTATTACGCTGCAGGGAACGATCCGGATCCATTGCTTTTTCTGGATCATCTTCCTGATAAAAAGCTGCGGGCCGTTGTCACCGAAATCGAAATGATGGCGGTGGACAGCGAAGACAGTGAGCAGGAATTAAAAGATTGCGTCAATTATGTGTTGAATCATGCAAAGTTGTTAATGATAAAAGAAAAACAATCGGAACAAAGAGAGGCGGAGCGAAGCAATAATGTCCAGCGGGCATTGGAAATTGCTCAGGAAATCATTTCTCTCCGTAATTCATTAAGTATTTAACCGGGTGCGCAAATGTTTGGAAGGAGGGGGACGTATGGCTGAAAAAGCACGTTCCAACGTATCAGAAAATGAACTAACCCTCGAGCAGGCAAAAGAGTCGTTGCTTGAACAAGGAAAGAAGCGGGGGACTTTGACATATGAACGCATTGCAAGCAATCTTGCCCATTTCGATCTGGATTCCGATCAAATGGATGAGTTTTACGAAATGCTGAGCCATCACGGGGTTGAGGTGCTCGAGGAAGACAGTGGTGAGGATGAAGATCCGGATGTGGATGAAATTGAAAAAGAAGACGAAGAAGAATTTGATTTAAATGATTTAAGCGTTCCTCCCGGAGTTAAAATAAACGACCCTGTCCGCATGTATCTAAAAGAGATCGGCAGGGTGGATCTTTTATCTGCCGAAGAGGAAGTGGAGCTGGCCGAGCGGATCGAACAAGGGGACGAAGAAGCGAAGAAAAGGCTGGCGGAAGCCAACTTGCGGCTTGTAGTCAGTATTGCCAAGAGGTATGTGGGACGCGGGATGCTGTTTCTAGATTTAATACAGGAAGGCAACATGGGATTGATTAAAGCGGTAGAGAAATTTGACCATAGGAAAGGTTTCAAATTCAGTACGTATGCTACATGGTGGATAAGGCAGGCCATAACACGCGCCATAGCAGACCAGGCAAGGACAATACGGATCCCTGTCCATATGGTTGAAACCATCAATAAATTGATCAGGGTTCAGCGTCAGCTGCTCCAGGATCTCGGCCGCGAACCTACACCGGAAGAAATTGCGGAAGAAATGGATCTGACGCCTGATAAAGTCAGGGAGATCTTAAAAATTGCCCAGGAACCCGTTTCCCTTGAAACGCCGATCGGCGAAGAAGATGACTCTCATCTTGGGGACTTCATCGAAGACCAGGAAGCCACTTCTCCATCCGATCATGCGGCTTACGAATTGCTAAAAGAACAGCTCGAAGATGTTCTTGACACATTGACCGACAGAGAGGAAAATGTACTCCGCCTCCGTTTTGGTCTTGATGACGGACGCACCCGGACATTGGAAGAAGTCGGCAAAGTCTTCGGTGTGACACGCGAGCGTATTAGACAAATCGAAGCAAAAGCACTAAGAAAGCTGAGACATCCAAGCAGAAGCAAACGTTTGAAAGATTTTCTCGAATAAATTAAGATACAATGCGCCTCCCGCAAATCCCGGGGGCTTTTTTTATTTAAATTTGAGACTTATTTTACTGAATCCATTTTGCTTTTGCAAACCGGGATTTTGGCTCCTTTTGTCGATAGATTTAAAAGAACTAAATATTATTATTTAAAAATAATATTTAGTTCTCTATATATACTGATGGTATGCCATAAAAGATATATTGAAATAGAAAAATTTATTTTTAAATAATATATGCTTGAGAAGGAAAAGAAAAACAGGATATAATGAAAGCGGATACAAAAGGCAGGAGGTGGGTAAAATGAATTTTGACTTAACTTCTGAACAAAGTATGATCAGACGGACAATCAGGGAATTTGCCCGTGAAGAAGTTGCCCCTGGAGCAGTAGAACGGGACAGGAACAGCGAATTTCCGAAGGAAGTATTTAAAAAGCTTGCCGATTTGGGGATGATGGGGCTGCCGTTTCCGGAGGAATACGGGGGTGCGGGAGCGGATACCGTAAGTTTTGCGATTGTAACAGAGGAATTAAGCCGGGTGTGCGCTTCGACCGGCATCACCTATTCTGCCCATATATCGCTTGGAGGTGCTCCTCTTTATATGTTTGGGACAGAGGAGCAGAAGAAAAAATATTTAGTCCCCATTTGCAGGGGTGATTCTTTGGGGGCATTCGGATTGACAGAACCGAATGCCGGCTCCGATGCGGGAGGGACTCAGACAACAGCGGTCCTGGAAGGTGATCACTATATTATTAACGGGAACAAATGCTTCATTACGAATGCTTCGTACGCCAGGCACGTGGCGCTGACGGCCATTACAGGAAGAAGGAATGGAGAAAAGCAAATAAGTGCAATAATTGTTCCCACCGGTGCGGAAGGGTTCACTATTATCAATCAATATGAGAAGATGGGATTGCATGCATCGGACACGACTGAGCTTGTTCTGGAAAATGTGAAAGTCGGCAAAGACCATTTGCTGGGAAAAGAAGGGGAAGGCTTTAAACAGTTTCTTAAAACGCTTGACGGCGGAAGAATCGGAATTGGGGCCATGGCTGTCGGAATAGCCCAGGGGGCCTACGATAAGGCCTTGCAGTATGTAAAAGAACGCAAGCAGTTTGGAAGGACCCTGTCCCAGTTTCAGGCCACACAATTCAAAATAGCCGATATGGCAATGAAAATTGAAGCGGCACGGAATATGGTATACAAAGCAGCGTGGCTGAAGGATCAAGGCAGGCCGTTTGCCAAAGAAGCATCCATGTGCAAGTTATTTGCTTCGGAAGTATGCATGGAGATCACAGATGAAGCAGTCCAGCTTCACGGCGGGTATGGCTATATGCGCGAATACGAAGTGGAGCGGATGATGAGGGATGCAAAATTATTGGAAATCGGAGAAGGCACGTCTGAAGTGCAGCGCATGGTTATTGCCAGGGAAGTAGGGTGTTATTAATGAAAAGCGCCATTTATATGTCCAAATATCGAAAAAAGTAAAAACTCGGCTGAAAGACTTTCCCTTCCGCTCATTTTCGAGTAGAATGTAGATGTTTGCATAATTTATATTTATCAACTGTTTATTACATAAGGAGGGTAAGTCATGAAACGCAATCCGCTTGTTCCGTATTATTTAATTATGGTTATAGGCCTTGTACTCGTTTTTTTCCTTGGAATTAAAGGAATTGGAGATGCTAAAGAAATCGCAAAAGAAAAAGAAGGCGGCGGCCAAGAGCAAGCCGAAGAATTCGATCCGGAGCAATACGCCCAAGGAACATGTATTTCATGTCACGGGGAAAATTTGGAGGGATCAGGTTCCATTCCAAGCCTTCATGGTACAGGACTATCCAAGGATGAAATAGCTGACATTCTTGCCAACGGTAAAGGCAACATGCCTGCCGGCCTGGTGCCTGCTGACAATATAGATCAGATGGCGGAATGGATAGCAAACCTGAAATAACTTATTATAAAGTTCTTTGCTAAAAGGCAAAGAACTTTTTTTATAAAGAGGGTGCAGTATCAGATGAACGAGAACCAATTGTCAAAACGGCTTCATTGTGTTGCCTCCTATATAAAAAAAGGGATGAAAATAGCGGATATCGGCTCAGACCATGCCTATTTACCATGCTACTCCGTTAAACAAGGCGCAGCTTCTTTCGCGGTGGCGGGGGAAATTGCGGAAGGCCCATTTCAATCGGCCAAAGAGCAGGTTGAAAAAGTCCGCCTGGGCCATCTGATTGATGTAAGGAAAGGCGACGGTTTGGAAGTGGTGCAGCCGGGAGAAGTGGACTGCATCGTCATAGCAGGCATGGGAGGTCCGTTGATAACCCAGATCTTGGATAAAGGCAAAGAAAAGCTGGCTGGCGTTTCAAGGCTTATTCTGCAGCCAAACATTGGAGCCGAACATATCAGGCGCTGGTTATTGCAAAATGAATGGGAACTGATAGACGAACAAATTTTGGAGGAAGACGGAAAAATTTATGAAGTGCTTGCTGCCGAGCGGGGAACTCCATACAAACCGTATAATGAGAGTGAATTGCTTCTGGGGCCTTTTTTGCTTAAAAAGAAGAATGCGGTCTTCGTCAAAAAATGGTCGTCCGAGCTTAAGGGGTGGCAGAACATATTAAACAGCATGGATAAAGCAAAGGATCGGCCGGAGACGGAGGAGAAGAAGCGTGAGTTGTTGAAAAAAATTGCAATTGTTGAGGAGGCATTGAGTTGAAATGAAAAAAGTGAACGGCTTTCAAGTCATTGAAATGTTGGAACAGTTAGCCCCCAAAAAGTTTGCAATGGAAGGGGATCCGATCGGTTTGTTGGTCGGCACATTAAACAAAAAAGTTTCCACGGTGATGACGGCCCTTGACGTATTGGAAAATGTTGTGGACGAAGCGATTGAAAAGAATGCGGAGCTGATCATTGCCCATCACCCTGTCATTTTCCGCCCATTAAAAAGAATCGGACTAGACGAACCGGGGGGGAAATTGATTGAAAAGCTGATCAAGCATGATATTGCCGTCTATGCAGCACACACTAACCTGGACGTTGCCAAAGGCGGGGTAAATGATATGCTTGCAGAGGCCCTGCAATTGAAAGACACCTCTGTGCTCGTGCCTACATATGAAGAAAAAATGAAAAAGCTTGCCGTCTTTGTCCCGGTAGAGCAGGCAGATCAAGTTTTGGAGGCGCTTGGAGAAGCCGGAGCTGGATTCATCGGGGAATACAGCCACTGTTCCTTTTCAACAATGGGTACGGGCAGATTTTTACCGGGAAGCGAAGCGAACCCTTTTATCGGTGAAAAAGGCAAAATGGAGGAAGTTTCGGAGATTAAGATCGAAACGATTTATCCGGAGTCCATAGAGAGAAAAGTTGTCTCGGCAATGATAAAGGCCCATCCTTACGAGGAGCCGGCATATGATCTTTACCCGCTTAGCCTCAAGGGAGAAGAGCTTGGACTTGGACGAATCGGCGAGCTTGCCGAAGAAATGACGCTCCGGGAGTTTGCCGTCCATGTGAAGGAAGCGCTTGATGTTCACGGCGTCCGGGTGATAGGCGACTTTAAGGCCAAGGTGAAAAAAGTCGCTGTGCTCGGAGGGGACGGCAACAAGTATTATCAGCATGCCAAGAGGAAAGGCGCAGATGTTTATGTGACGGGTGACTTTTATTATCATACCGGGCATGATGCGATGAATATCGGTTTAAATATCGTGGACCCGGGACATCATGTGGAAAAGGTGATGAAAAAAGGGCTTGCCAATTTGCTTGGACAACGGGCAAAGGAACTGGGGTATGATGTCACTTTCATTCCTTCCGAACCGGATACTGATCCGTTCAAGTTTATTTAAAAAAGCCAGGACACCTATCCGGTGTTTCCTGGCTTTTTGATTTTAGTTTATATTCAGTTTCGGTTTTCTTACCTTCGGCAAGATCTTCGTTAACGGTACTTTATTTTCACGGGTCCAAGTCTCAGGATCAAGCGGGTTGAACTGCTCGAGGAAGGCGGTGACTTCCTTGACAATCGGCGTTGGTGTGGATGCTCCGGCTGTTACTGCCACTGTTTCTGCACCTTTCAGCCATTCAATATCTATTTCTGAAACGTCTCCCACTCTATATGCCTTTGTGCCCGCAATCTCCTCTGAGACCTGGGCAAGCCGGTTGGAATTGTTGCTCATCGGGTCTCCAACAACTATCAATACATCTGCTTCACCTGCCTGTTCTGCCACAGCTTCCTGGCGGACCTGCGTAGCGAGACAGATTTCTTTATGTTTTTCGGCATGCGGGTATTTTTCCCGGACCTTTTCCATAAGTTGTGCCACATCCCACTGGCTCATGGTTGTCTGGTTCGTCACAATAATTTTATCATTGTTGATATCGAGTTTTTCGACATCCTCCAATGATTCCACAAGATGCACGATATGAGGAGCGACCCCCACAGCTCCTTCCGGCTCAGGGTGCCCTTTTTTCCCGATGTAAATGATGTCATATCCCTCACGCTCTTTTTCCCTGATCAAGTCGTGAGTTTTGGTGACATCCGGACAGGTTGCATCTATAGTGGTCAATCCTTTTTTCTTTGCCAGTTCCCGTACTTCCGGGGAAACGCCGTGAGCAGTGAAAATGACAGTTCCTTTATCCACTTTCTCCAGTATCGACTTTCTGTCCGGGCCGTCAAGTGTAATGATTCCGTCCTCGGCAAATGCGTCCGTCACATGTTTGTTGTGAACAATCATGCCCAAAATATAGATTGGACGCGGCAGAGTCTTGTCCAAAGCGGCATTACGTGCTATGACCATTGCATCAACTACGCCGTAGCAATATCCACGGGGTGAGATTTTAATAATTTGCATGTATATCCTCCTGACTATTGCCAGGCAAAAGCCTGAAACATTATGCCTCTAACACTATTATATAGAACTACTGGCGAAAAAGCCAACAGCCGTTCCAAGCTTGAACGGCTGATCAACACTATATATACAGCTTTGGCACTGATTCTCCTTTTTGGGCTGTGCTCATTTCATTCGAAGATTCCTGTTCGTGTTCCCCCGATTCGATCAAGGGCCTGCTTGAGCTTTCTAATTCTTTCTCCTCTTTTTCATTATCATCGGGACTGTCTTTAAAGCCTTTATACAGTTTCCACATCGCGGGAAGGTTACGGATTAGAGGGCCATATTGCTGAACCATCGGCCCGATTTGCTGGGCAGTCCTTAACACTTGCTGAGTGTTGTTTAAGAATGATTGGATGCCTCCGGGGTTGGTCAGTCCCTGTAAAAAAGAACCTCCGCCTGCTTGGGGAGCCCTTGCAAACATTCCTGCTGCAGATCTTCCCGCCTGTGCAGGAACTTGGCGTTGAAACAAACGGGATAACAAGCCGCCCCGGTCCATGCCTTGAGCAGGCGGCATTCCTGGCGGACCGAATAACCCCCCACCTCCTTGAGGGCCGGGAGGCCTGAACAACCCCGCGCCCCCCTGCGGGCCGCGTGGCCCGAACAATCCCATGGGCGGTCTGCCGAAATTACTTGGCTGCACGATAATACCTCCTTTCTTTTTCATCTATTCTGACAGGGTATGCACAAGACCAAATTATGTCCTGTTAGGCAAAATATCCGAAACCGTCGCCATTGTTGTAGTTGGTGTATGAATCAATTATAATAAAAGCTTAGCAGGGGATAGCCCTTATGAGCCTTGCGCCAATCGATGGCACAAGCCTGCAAGGCGCTTGCGCTTTTCTAAAAAAGGAGTGAGCCAATGGCTGTTTACAGTTTTGAAGAATACCGATTCAAGCCATATATTCATAAGGCATTAGGCCAGCTGGGTTTCCGGGAACCTACAATGATTCAAAGAAAAATGATCCCGCTTATTTTAAAAGGGCAGAGCGCCATCGGACAATCACAGACCGGATCAGGGAAAACACATGCGTATCTGCTGCCCATTATTCAAAGGATTGATCCCGCACGACGCCAAGTTCAAGCAGTGATTTTTGCTCCTACAAGGGAGTTGGCAAGCCAGATTTATCAGGAGGCTTTAAAAATCACTGAAGCCAATGAAGGCGAAGAGATTTCCGTGCGAAAATTTACAGGCGGAACGGACAAACAGCGTACGATCGAAAAGTTGAAACAGCAGCCGCATATCGTGATCGGCACCCCCGGCCGGATCCACGACCTTGTAAGGGAGCAGGCTTTATTTGTCCATAATGCTTCTGTTCTCGTTATTGATGAAGCTGATCTATTGTTTGATATGGGCTTTATTCATGACGTGGACCAAATTGCAGGCAGAATGCCGGAAGACCTTGAAATGTATGTCTTCTCTGCTACAATACCGGAGAAGCTGAAACCTTTTTTGAAAAAATATATGGAGAATCCAATATTTGAGCATGCAACACCAAACCGGCTGGCAGCCGAGCAGATTGAACACGTACTCGTTCCTTTGGGGAGCAGGAATAAAATCGGCCTTCTAGGTCAAATGCTTCGATCCATCAATCCCTACCTGGCCATCGTTTTTGTAAATACGAAGCAGATGGCTGACCAGGCAGCCGATCAATTAGCCGGGCAAGGGTTGAAAATCGGAAGAATCCATGGAGGTTTGACTCCGCGTGAACGGAAGCGAATGATGAAACAAATCCGTGACCTGGAATATCAATACATCATTGCGACTGATCTGGCTGCAAGAGGTATTGACATCCCGGGGGTAAGCCACATTATCAACTATGAGCTTCCGAAAGATTTGGATTTTTATATTCACCGTGCCGGCCGGACTGCGAGAGCTGGCAATCAAGGTGTTTCATATACAATATATGAGCCGTCTGATGAAGATGCGATTGTTCGGCTTGAGAAAATGGGAATTCAATTTGGCCATCAGGATGTGCGTGATGAAGAGTGGGTTGATCTTTCTGACCGAAACCGGCGAAAAAACAGGATGCAGCTGAAAGAAAAAGAAAGCGGCACTTCCAAAATTCATGTACGGAAGCCGAAAAAGGTGAAACCGGGATACAAAAAGAAAATGGCCGCCGAAATTGAAAAATTAAAAAGAAGAGAACGCCGTCTTCAAAGAAATAAAAAGAAATAATGGCCGATCAATGGAGAGGATGAGGAAGGTTGTTAAAAATAGGATCTCATGTATCGATGAACGGAAAGAAAATGCTTCTTGGATCAAGTGAGGAGGCAGTCTCATATGGTGCCAATGCCATGATGATTTATACAGGGGCACCTCAAAATACGAGAAGGAAGAAGATTGAGGAGCTGAACATCGATGCCGGTACACTGCATATGAAGGAAAACGGCATCGATGATCTGATTGTGCATGCTCCCTATATCATAAATATTGGCAATACGGTCAATCCCGCTACTTTCGAACTTGGGGTCAATTTCCTTCGGTCGGAAATCGAAAGGACGGCCGCGTTAGGTGCCAAACAAATTGTCCTTCACCCCGGTGCCCACGTAGGTGAAGGAGCCGACAAAGGAATTAACAAAATCATTGAAGGGCTTAATGAAGTATTGACAACAGACCAGGATGTGCAAATAGCCCTTGAAACAATGGCCGGCAAAGGCTCGGAGTGCGGCCGTTCGTTTGAAGAGCTGGCACAGATTATTGGCGGTGTGACACATAACGAAAAGCTGTCAGTATGCTTTGATACATGTCACACCCATGATGCAGGCTATGATATTGTGAATGACTTTGATGGTGTTTTGGAAGAGTTTGACCGCTTGATAGGCATTGACAGAATCAAGGTCGTTCACGTAAATGACAGCAAGAATGAGCGCGGTGCCCGGAAAGACCGTCACGAAAATATCGGATTTGGGCATATCGGTTTTGATGCCCTGGACTATATTATCCATCACCCGCAGCTTTTGGAAGTACCAAAAATATTGGAAACTCCTTATGTAGGAGCAGATAAGAAAAATAAAAAGGCACCTTATAAACATGAAATCGACATGATCAAAGGCCGGAAATTTGATGGAGATCTACTGGATAAAATTACCGGAGAATTGACTGTAAAGTAATGGACAAGCCTGCAAAAGCGGGCTTTTTTCCCTTTCCTGGAGACTATTTGGTGAATTGGATAAATAAATGATTGATTTCCTTGGCTGTTTTCGGTCCTGTAATTTTTGCGATTTCCCGGATAATCTTTGACCGCACATTATCATCAAACAAATCGAAATTTTTTCCACGCAAATAAGCTGCAATTTTTTCAGCCTGGCGCGCTGTCAGTTGAATGTTAAATTCACCGGCATATTTCAGCAAATCCTTCCCTGTAATCATATTCATCTTATAATTCACCATATTTTTGATCATTTTCACTTTAAAAACCTCCTTTACCAATACTTATGTGGGATGTCTGTCTGCTGTGCCTTGAAAAAAGGTTTCAGCCATTTACAAAAATGAAAAGTTCCTGTATACTTTTTATTTGTAAATAGGAATGATTCCTATTGGAAAAGGAATGGATAATCAATGATTAGTGAAAAAGTCATAG
This sequence comes from Siminovitchia fortis, assembly GCF_007681465.1. NCBI lineage: Bacteria > Bacillati > Bacillota > Bacilli > Caryophanales > Bacillaceae > Siminovitchia > Siminovitchia fortis. Next base: position 137,230 of record NZ_VEKZ01000001.1, on the reverse strand, counting down.
AAATAAAAAACATCAGTTTTCAGTACGATCGGGAAATTGTGCTGAATCAAATACATTTAACTGTCCCAAAAGGGTCCTTTTTGGGCATAGTTGGCCCGAATGGCTCCGGAAAATCAACACTTCTGAAGCTCATACTCGGCTTATTGCGCCCTGACGAGGGAGAGATTTTATTATTCGGTGAAAAGCAATCGAAATTCAGGCAATGGGAACGCATAGGCTTTGTTTCCCAAAAAGCGAATTCCTTCAATACCGGCTTTCCGGCAACTGTGTTTGAAGTTGTAGCCAGCGGATTGACAGGCAAAATCGGCTTGTTCCGTTTCCTTCGTCCCAAACACAAAAGGGAAATTATTCAGGCAATCGAACAGGTCGGAATGAAAGAATTTATGTATAGGAAAATTGGCGAACTTTCCGGGGGGCAGCAGCAGCGTGTTTTTATCGCCAGGGCAATCGTTTCCCGCCCTGAAATTCTTATTCTTGATGAACCGACTGTAGGCGTGGATGCAAAGAATGTCCAATCTTTTTACAAAATCCTTAAATCTTTGAAGGAACAACGTGGAATCACCCTACTGATGGTTTCCCATGATATCGATGCATTGTTAAGCGAGGCCGACCATGTCGTCTACTTAAACAAGCGGGTACAGTTTTACGGAGATACAGACGAATATAAAAGTATAAGAGGCGAAAGGTTTCCCTTGGTTGACCAGCACGGTTCTTAGATTAATAAAGGTGGATGTTGATTTTGATTGCAGCGATATATGAATATGAATTTTTGCAAAATACTTTTATTACCGGGCTTTTGATCGGATTGATTGCACCATTGCTCGGGACATTTTTGGTCGTGCGAAGGCTTTCCCTTATCGCCGATGCCTTGAGCCATGTCACGCTGTCCGGAATTGCAGCAAGCCTTTATCTCAGTAAAACGACTGCTTTGTTCGCAGGATTCAATCCGCTTTTTTTCGGCATGGGATTTTCCGTAATCGGCTCGATATTGATTGAACGTCTCCGGACTGTCTATTCGCATTACCAGGAGCTGGCCATTCCGATCATCCTGTCGGGCGGTATTGGGGTCGGAGTCATTTTTATTTCCCTTGCTGATGGATTTAACACGGAATTGCTGAACTATTTATTCGGGAGCGTCAGCGCGGTGTCCAGGACGGATTTATGGGTCATTGCCGCTATAAGCATTTTTGTAATTGGCATTGTGATTTTTCTTTACAAGGAATTATTTTTGCTGTCTTTCGATGAAGAACATGCCAAGGCTTCCGGCATTCCATCCAAAGTGATCCATTTTATTTTTATTATCATGATTGCACTTGTCATTGCCGCTTCCATGCGCATTGTCGGGGTATTGCTTGTTTCGGCATTGATGACTTTGCCGGTTGCTGCCGGTATGAGGGTCGCAGGAGGTTTTAAAAAGACCATCTTTATTTCGATCCTGTTTGGTGAAACGGCCGTAATCGGGGGACTGGTCAGCGCCTATTACCTTGACCTTGCGCCCGGAGGAACGATTGTTGTCATTTCTATCGCCATATTGCTTGCAGCTATTCTTTATAAGCGCATCTATCATAAAGTACAGCTGAAATTTCATTGAGGTGATATCATGCATATTGCTGAAGCCATCCAAATGGTAAAAGACAGCGGGTATAAATTGACGGATAAACGGGAGCAGATGCTTGGCATATTTGCCGGCAATAATAAATATTTGACTGCAAAAGAAATTTTGGAATTGATGCAGGGGATTTATCCGAGGGTAAGTTTTGATACCATTTACCGTAATTTGTCCCTGTTTTTGGAACTCGGCATCCTTGAAGCAACAGAGCTTGCAGGAGAGAAGCACTTCCGCTATACGTGCGGGAAAGGCGAGGGGCATCACCATCATTTCATTTGTTTGAAATGCGGGCGCTCCAAAACGATTGATGCGTGCCCGATGTCCTATGTAACAGAAGATCTACAGGGGTATGATATAGCGGATCATAAATTTGAAATATACGGCAAATGTCCAAAATGCAAAAAAGAAGCCGCAAGTTAGGCTTCTTTTCTGATTTTGTTTCCAAACACATTCTCAACCCATTTCTCAGCTTCGTGCCAATTGTGGACCCTGATGACATCTTTAGGGGCGGGTTTCCGGTTATATGGGGTATCGAATAAAATGACGGGAATACTGAGCTCTTCTGAAATAGCGACGGCATTATCATGCTTATCCTCAAAAAATAGTTCAACGCCATGCTTCTTTGCAGTGGAGACCTTATCATGTGTTCCAATCAATTCTATATGGTCGAATTTTAGTTCATGCTGCCGGAACCAGGATTCAGTAACATCATACAGTGCATTTCCTCTTGCGCTGATAAAATACAGCTCGTGCTCGTTACTCCATTTTTGAAGAACCCGCCTTGCACCGGCTGCAATCGGAGATTCCGCATATATTTTAGGTTCAGTACTCATAAACCATTGATATAATGCCTCTTCAGGAATATCCAGGCATTTATTGAGTTCGTATTCTGTCAGGTCATCCAATGTAATGTTCAGGTTAAATGATTCATTTATGAATGGTACTAGCGACGTAGGGCATGTTACTGTCCCGTCAATATCAATGCCGAACCTTCTATGCATACAAAATGACTCCTTTACTGTTTTGTAAAAAAAACTGTTACAATATATTGTAACATACATTCCTCATTCTATAAGAGCATGCAAAAAGCACGGTCTTTTTGACCGCGCTTTTCTTTCGTTTAAGGAATTGTAAATCGCTTGGGTTGTGAATAACTTACTTACATATTGTGCATTGTCCAGCTCCAGCGCCTATCGACTAGCATACTTCACGCTTCTTCCTACGATAAGTCAACATCGGCTCCTTCGTCGCCGTGTTTCCTTTATCTCGTCAGAAGCGCTCCAGTCTGTACGTCGATTAACAGGCGCTTGCGCTTTTCTTTTAAACTTTTTGCTTCTCGGCTTCTTTTCTTTCTTCCTCTTGCTTTTTAAAGTATTCTTCAGCCATTATATCGATTTCTTTTTTGAGTTCTTCAACCATTGTTTCTTCAGGAACTTTGCGGACAGTTTTCCCTTTTTTGAAGAGGAGCCCTTCACCGCGTGCTCCCGCAATTCCGATATCGGCTTCGCGCGCTTCCCCGGGTCCGTTAACGGCACAGCCAAGGACTGATATTTTCAGCGGCGCTTTGATTTTTTGGATATATTCTTCCACTTCGTTCGCGATGCTGATCAAGTCAATTTCAATCCGTCCGCATGTCGGGCAGGAGACGAGTGTTGCAGCATTGGAAATGAGGCCGAAATCCTTCAGCAGTTCCCTTGCCACTTTGACTTCTTCAACAGGGTCGGCACTTAATGAGATTCTCATCGTATTGCCAATGCCTCTGCTTAGAATGGCACCAAGGCCGGCAGCGCTTTTTACTGTTCCTGCAAATAATGTTCCGCTTTCCGTAATTCCCAGATGGAGCGGATAGTCGAAAGCCATGGCTGCTTTTTCATATGCTTCGATAGCCAAGTTCACATCGGAAGCCTTTAACGAAACGATGATATCGTGAAAATCGAGGTCTTCAAGAATTTTAATATGATGCAGTGCACTTTCCACCATGCCGTCGGCTGTAGGGTAGCCGTATTTATTTAAAATATGCCTTTCCAAGCTTCCGGCATTGACGCCAATCCGGATTGGTATCCCTTTTTCTTTTGCCGCTTTTACAACAGCTTCAACTTTTTCCCTTTTTCCGATGTTGCCAGGATTGATCCGGATTTTATCAGCACCGCCTTCGATCGCTTTTAATGCAAGGCGGTAATCGAAATGAATATCGACAACCAATGGAATATTGATTCTTTTCTTGATTTCAGAAATAGCATTTGCCGCTCTTTCGTCAGGGCAGGCCACCCGTACGATTTGGCATCCTGCTTCTTCAAGGCGCGCAATTTCTTTTACTGTCGCGTCCACATCATGTGTTTTTGATGTTGTCATGCTTTGGATGATGACTTCATTGCTGCCGCCAATCGTCAAGTTTCCCACTTTTACGGGGCGTGTTTTGGAACGATGTATGATTGTACCCAAAGGTCATTCTCTCCTTTATAAAATATAGAGGCACCTGCCTCTATTTTTAAATCAATACAGGTATCTCACCCTGTTTATTGTATCAATCTTTGCTTAGTATTGACAATAGATTGGCTGTATTTTAGCCATCCTGCCGGCTATAGACAGGAAATTTATATTTCTTATTGGTTTGTATTTCATCAGGCTTCACGCCATTATTCAATTCCTTAAAGTCTTTAATCAGCTGATCGATCGGGACAGGAAGGGGGCCATCATGAATTGATTCCGCTATCGAAATGATTGTATCGCCGGACTCCGCCTTTTTTTCTTTGTAGGGCATTGTATTGATCTGTTCCGGTCCGGTGGAACTGTTCATTTCAGATGCTGCAGTGGCAGCTTGGTCAATTGGCAATGTCCCAATTTTTAAATCGTAATAAATGCTGTACATAAAAACGGCGACTGTAATAATTGCTGCGACTTTTTTCAAAATAGATCCCGCCTCTTTATTAAGATGTCCCATATATATGAGACCGAGACGGGCTTTATTCATTGGTCGGTTCTTTTTTTGGGCTTTGGAATAGCTTGAATGGCGGCCAATATAATTCCAGCAACAATTACCAGAGCCAACAGGAAGAAATAAGTCTCCTCAAAATTAAAGAGATGAAGCAAGCTAAAGATGACTATCGGAAGCGTGGCGCTGCATGCTGTCAGTCTCCAGCTCTGCCTATAGGGAAGCTTTCTTCCCAGCCGCTTTGCAATCGGCTCGCCAATACCGGCCAAAATGGTGATGGCCAAAAAAAGAAGGCCGGCATTGAAAATATATGTGGTAATGATAATAACGATGGTCACCAGGCCTTTTGATCCGGCATCTGAAACAGTTTCTCCATAGTCACTCATTAAATCCTGTCGGAAGATCATATTGTAGAAACCGCCCAGAGATAAGAAGAGTGCTAGAATAAATACATGCTGGATTGACTTGCCGATTGTCAAAAACCTGTATTTAGCAATTTCTTTTGGTGAATACAAGCTTTTGAAAAAAATAGACATGAGTGAAACTTTTCTCAAAACTTTCACGTCCTTCATTGCGTATACTATTTATTTTCGTTCTTCCATTGAATGGATTCAAGCTTTTGAGGAAAGTTTGACAAAAAAGTCGAAAATAGGTTTATATAACACCTTCTTAGCGTATAAAACATTATGTACACGAAAAAAGGGGATACGGATATATGGATATACTTTATTGGTCGATTATTTCTATCGCGATCGTTTTGGCTTTTGTTGGACTTGTCTACCCGGTTATTCCCAGCGTTCTCCTGTTATTGGGCGCATTTCTTTTGTACGGGGTCTTTTATTCTTTCTCGCCGCTAAACTTTCTTTTCTGGACTGTTCAAATTTTGCTTGTAGCCCTGATTTTCATTGCGGATTATCTGGCAAATCTCCTCGGAGTAAAAAAGTTTGGCGGTTCAAAGGCAGGGGTATGGGGAAGTACTATCGGCCTTCTCTTGGGACCGTTTGTTATTCCGGTTGCCGGCATTTTGATTGGCCCATTCATCGGGGCAGTGGCAGGGGAAATATTGGTTAACCGCACGAAATTCCGGCCCGCAGTCAACATTGGCGTAGGGTCTGTACTTGGGTTCATCGGAAGTGTCATAACGAAAGCGGTCATTCAGCTTTTTATGGTTGGATATTTCCTTTTCCTGGTGTTAAAATAGGCAAGCATAAAATTTGAATGCGATATCAATATTTGATAATCTAATGGTGGAATACGATTGAATCGTTCAATGATTCAAAAAAATTACATAGGAGGAGATTTAATCATGGCATACGAATTACCACAGTTACCATACGCTTACGATGCGTTGGAGCCACACATCGATAAGGAAACGATGAATATTCACCACACAAAGCACCACAACACATACGTTACAAACCTGAATAAAGCTGTAGAAGGCAGCGAATTGGCCAATAAGCCTGTTGAAGAATTGATTGCTGACCTTGATTCTGTTCCAGAGTCAATCAGAACAGCGGTACGCAACAATGGAGGCGGCCACGCGAACCACTCTTTATTCTGGAAACTGCTTTCCCCGCAAGGCGGAGGGGAGCCAAGCGGAGACTTGAAAGATGCCATTGAAAGCAAATTCGGCAGCTTCGAAAAATTCAAAGAAGAATTTGAAGCAGCAGGTGCAGGCCGTTTCGGTTCTGGATGGGCTTGGCTGATCGTCAATAACGGCGAATTGGAAATCACAAGCACACCTAACCAGGACAGCCCGATCATGGAAGGCAAAAAGCCTATTTTGGGCCTTGATGTTTGGGAGCATGCTTACTATCTTAAATATCAAAACCGCCGTCCTGATTACATGAAAGCATTCTGGAATGTAGTCAACTGGAACGAAGTGCAAAAGCTTTATAACGAAGCTAAATAATTGGTGCGATGATGAAAACGAATCGCCTGCATATGCGGGTGATTCGTTTTTTTATTCAACAAAATTCGGGGAGCGAGCCTTCTCTAGCGATTTTCTTGTGCTTGTCGCCTAAAGCTGCGAGCCTTTCGCTTTTCCTATTGTCCAGCTCCAGGCGCCATCGGCTCGAGGCCACAAGCCAATCGCTGCTGAAGGCAAACTACGCCTTCTTCAGCGATTGGCTTGTGCTTGTCGCCGATAAGCAGGCGCCTTCCGCTTTTCCTATTGTCTAGCTCCATCGCCTATCGACTAGCAGACTTCGGACCTAAATGTGCTCCAAGGCAAAGCCTATTCGGGATGTTATGTTACCTTGTCGCAAAGCTGCAAGATGTATATTCAAGGAAGACTCACATGATGCGAGAGAAATCAGCCGCTTTCCTACGATAAGTCAACATCGCTTCACTTCGTTACGCGTGTTGTCCGGCTGCGAGTGCCATCGGCTCGAGGTCATAAGCCAATCGCTGCTGAAGGCAAACTACGCCTTCTACAGCGCTCGTCTTATGCTTGTCGCCGATAAGCAGGCACTCTCCGCACTTCCTTATCCTTTATCTCGTCAAAGGTACTCCAGTCTGTACGTCGATGAACAGGCGATTCCGCTTTTCCTAGTATAAAACATTTCCTTTCACAAAAAATAGTTTGTGTAAAGGAGTTCTGTCATGGTAAAAAAATTATTGGGAAAAGTGGAAGTGGAAAAGGACCTGGCACTGCTCCTCCTTATTGGCGGTCTTTATTCGCTGAGCATTGCCTTGTCCAACACGTTTGTAAATATTTATTTATGGAAACAGTCGGGGAAATTTATGGATTTGGCCCTTTACAACTTAGCGATTGTTTTTTTTCAGCCATTAACATTCATATTGGCAGGCAGATGGGCGAAAAAAATTGACAGAGTGATTGTGCTGCGGATCGGCGTTGCATTTTTGGCGCTCTTTTTTTTGGTTGTATTATTTTTGGGAGAAAAAGCGCAGGCGCATTTAATTATTTTGGGGAGTCTGCTCGGAATAGGCTATGGTTTTTATTGGCTTGCATTCAATGTGCTCACATTCGAAATTACAGAACCGGAAACGCGTGATTTTTTCAATGGCTTTCTTGGAACGCTCACATCAGCCGGAGGGGTGATCGGCCCCATTTCAGCCGGCTTCCTGATTACCAGGTTCGCCTCCAACATTGGCTACACCATCATCTTCGCCATCTCCCTGATATTGTTTGCCATGGCGGTCATCATCAGTTTCTTCATTAAAAGAAGACCGGCAAACGGGGTTTACTGTTTCGGAAGAGTTGTAAAAGAAAGGAAAAACAATCAAAACTGGAAATATATTACGAATGCACATTTTTTACAGGGATTCAGGGATGGGACGTTCATTTTCATCATATCTGTATTTGTTTTTATTTCCACAGGAAGTGAGCTTGCGCTGGGTACGTTTGGTTTGATCAACTCAGGGATTTCGTTTATCGCCTATTGGCTTGCTGGACGTTTGATAAAAAATGACAGAAGAAAAAAAGCCATGCTTTTGGGGGGGCTCCTTCTGTATTTGTCTCTTTTCCTGATCGTTTTTGAAATGACCTATCCGCGTTTGCTTATCTATGCGGGTGCCATAGCGATCGCTTATCCGATTATGCTCGTTCCATACTTTTCCATGACGTATGATGTCATTGGTAAAAGCTGGAAAGCGGCTGAAATGAGGATTGAGTATATCGTAGTGAAAGAATTATTCTTAAATTCGGGCCGGGTCGTTTCAATATTGTCTTTCATTGCGGCCATCCTGTTTTTCGATGAACAAAAAAGCATTCCCATACTATTGCTGATCATTGGTACCGGACACGGATTGGCGGCTTTGCTGCTTCAAAAAGTGAAAGTCACCCTTTCTCCATAAAATACACCATCTTTTTTCCAAACATTGTAGAAAATAAAAGTTTTTTCTTTTACAATATAAGATACGGATAAGGGAGAAAGGGCTGGAGAAATTGAATAACAATAAGGAAAAGAAGAAGAAAAACCATGTTCCCTTCAGAATGAACATGCTGTTTTTTATTGTCTTTTTGTTATTTTCGCTGTTGATTCTCCGTCTCGGAGTAATTCAGATTGTATACGGTGAAGATGCGAAACGGGAAGTTGAGAGGACGGAGGACATTACCGTCAACAAATCAGTGCCAAGGGGTAAAATTTATGACCGGAAACACAGGCTTGTAGTGGATAACGAGCCGAAAAAGGCAATAACATATACCGTTCCGAATCAATTTGACCAAAAGGAAACACTGAAAACAGCCAAGGAATTGGCCAAGCTGATTCATAAAGATACAGACAAAATCACGGAAAGGGACAAGATCGACTACTGGCTTATGACCCACCCGGACGAAGCTGCCAAAAAGGTCAGCAAGGCTGAACTTGAGAAATACAAAGATAAAAATGATGAATTATATAAGCTTCAACGGGATCGGGTGACAAAAGAAGAAATTGCCAGCCTCACAAAAGAAGACCTTGAAGTACTGGCAATATATCGAGAGTTTACAGGTGGATATGCCCTTACCCAGCAAATTGTTAAAAATGAAGATGTTTCAACAGAGGAATACGCCCAGGTAAGTGAAAGGCTTGCAGAACTTCCGGGTGTTGACACAACGACTGACTGGGAACGGAAATATACCTATGACGATACATTGAGATCGATCTTAGGCAATGTAAGCAACGGCCTGCCGAGTGAAAAAATGGATTATTACATGTCACGGGGCTACAGCAGGAATGACAGGGTAGGAAAAAGTTATATCGAACTTCAATATGAGGATGTACTTCGCGGCCAAAAAGAAAAAGTCAAAAACATTACCCGTTCGGGCTCTGTCATTGAATCAAAAGTCCTCCATGAAGGGCAGCGCGGGAAAGATCTCGTTTTGACTGTTGATATGGAGCTTCAGCGCGAAGTAGACAAAATTATTGAGGAAGAACTGCGCAAAACGAAAATGCGGGGAGGGACGGGCCTCCTTGACCGGGCCTTTGTCACATTGATGGACCCGTATACGGGCGAAATACTCGCGATGTCCGGAAAGCAATATGCTTATGATGAAGAAGAGGGAAGGTACAAGTTCAGCGATTTCGCTTCTGGGAACTTTACCACGTCATACGTAGTGGGATCGTCAGTCAAGGGGGCAACAGTTCTCACAGGGTATATGACTGGAGTAAACACCCCTGGAAAAACTATATTGGATGAACCCATTATCATTAAAGGGTCAAAACCTAAAAGTTCCCATTTTAATCGAGGTGGATATATTTATCTCAATGATCATACTGCTTTAGTCCGTTCTTCAAACGTGTATATGTATAAGACGGCTATTGCCATTGGTGACGGCCAGTACAGAAGAGGGCAATCACTGATCATCGATAAAGAAAAAGCATTTCGGGAAATGCGGGAACATTTCAGCCAGTTTGGCCTTGGAATCCGTACCGGATTAGATCTGCCTGGAGAACAGATTGGCTTTCGGGGTTCTGTCGAAGAGGCCCATGGAGGTAACGTCCTCGACTTTGCCATCGGCCAGTATGATTCCTATACACCGCTTCAACTGGCCCAATATGTATCGACTATCGCCAACGGCGGGTATCGGATGCAGCCGCATATCGTGAAGGAAATCAGGGAACCTTCGGACGGAAAAGAAGAGTTGGGACCGCTCGCCCAGGAAGTGCAGCCGAAAGTATTGAATCGGATTAACGCACAGGATTCCTGGATTCAAAGAGTGCAGGGTGCGTTCTGGGGTGTTTTCCATGAAGCGAACGGGACAGGACGGGCCTTTGCAAGCGAACCGTATCGCCCGGCCGGAAAAACGGGAACGGCAGAAACCGTGGACAGAGGAACCGGCGTCTGGAACCTTTCACTTATAGCTTTTGCTCCATATGAAAACCCCGAGGTGGCAATGTCCATCGTTGTACCTTCTGCTTACGTAAAAGGCGGTTCTCCGAACAATATCAATACTGATATCGGAAAACGGGTGTTAAAAGCCTATTTTGACTTAAAAAATAAAAAAGATGGCGCAGCTTCAGAAGAAACAAATGAAGATGCAGAAGAATAAAGATAAAGCAGGCTCTTTGGAGCCTGCTTTACTCTTTCTCAGGAAGATTTCCTGTGATTGTTTCGGCAATTTCCTGCAGCCCCATTTCGCTTGTAAGCTCATAATCGCCGATTTGAATGGATTGCTGCCATTTCTTTTTGGCCAGATAATCATTGAATTCATTCGCATCTTCAATGATTTCGGCCTTTTCCATCTGCCTGCCCACTTCTTTTGAAGTCATGCCATCGTTAATATTTAAATGCATGACTTTTACAACAGAATTGTCCGGCTTTGCCGCTTTTTCCTTTTTCAGGTCTTCATATTTTTGTTTCCATTCCTTGGCATCCTGCTCAAGGCGACTGTAATCTTCCTGTTTTACCTCGACATAGCCTTCCTTAGGAGGAGCTGCCGCTTCACTCTTCGGGTCAAGGCTTTTGATTCCGAAAAGAATAACTGCAATCACAAGCAATACGGAAGCCACCTGTCTTGTAACACGCCTGTCCATCATATCGTCCTCCCGGAGGCAGACCTGCTGGAATCGATGATTTTTCGGACAGTTTCCGGGGGAAGGGAAGACTGCTTGGAGATCCGCTGCAAATCAATCCCCTGCTGATGCAATGCCAGCACCTGGTTTTTTAAGACTTCGTGGACAACCGGGCTGTCCTTTTCCAATTGGTTATGTGATGGGTGGACGATATGCTTTTCGAGAAGCAGCTCCTCCTCAAGCAGCCCGACCCTTTTTTTCAGATTATGGGAGTCCTGTAAAAGGGTCATGGATAATTCTTCAAGCTCCGCCTCCAGCTCGCTTGTCTTATCTTTCTGAAAAAAGGAAATGATGAAAAGCAGCAAAGATGATGATAATAAAATGATAATGGCTATATTCATAGTTCACCTCGGAAAAAGTTTACATTTCCTTTATAACACAAAGGGGATATTTCAGCCATGCCCGGGGATTCGTTTTCGTGTATTTACTGTTACAAATTTCAAGTTTGCCAATACATTTTTGGCAAATACAGACTGGCATTTCATTTAAAATAATGATATTATATAAAAGTCCTAAGAATAGTGAGAATGCCATGAAGTTTGGAGGGATAGACATGCGTGTAAATATTACATTGGCTTGCACTGAGTGCAATGATCGCAATTATATTTCAACAAAAAACAAACGTAATAATGCTGACCGCCTTGAGCTTAAAAAATACTGCCCAAGAGAAAAAAGGGTTACACTGCATCGTGAAACAAAATAATGACAAAAAGAGCCAGGACACTGAACAAACGGTGGAACTGGCTTTTTTATATAAAAATTTCCGAGGTGCAATGAAGTGGATAAACAATCGTTCAGGAAGAATATGAGCAGCCAGCTGCAGGCAATGGACCGGATGACATATGAACAGTTCTCTTTTATGATAGGTACTTCATTTATCGAAACAGATGTGTGGAAAAACAGCCGGACGATCGGTTTAACAGTTTCGCGTTTTCCGGAAGTTGATACGTGGCAGCTGATCCGCAAAGGCTGGGAACAGGGGAAAAGGATTGTAGTCCCAAAGTGCATACCGGCTACGAAAGGAATGTCCTTCCGGAAAATATCCGCATTTACACAATTGGAAAATTCGTTTTTCGGCTTGTTTGAGCCAATTGAGTCCCAGACGGAAGAAGTTCCAAAAAGTGAGATTGACTTATTGGTCGTACCAGGACTTGTTTACAGCAGGAACGGCTATCGCATCGGCTTTGGCGGCGGATATTACGACCGTTTCCTGGAAGGCTTCCGGGGGAGGACTGTTTCACTTGCTTTTTGCAGACAATTGAACGGAAATATCCCAGTTGAAGAACACGACATTCCAGTAGATAAAATCGTCACTGAAAAAGGCCTGATTGACTGCAAAAGTAACTAAGCGGAATGCATAAAGCCTCCTCACTTTCGAACAATAAGGGAAGGAGGAGTTGCGAAATGAAAAAATTCATCTCAACCGTTATACTGCCGCTTGCTGCGATGACCATGCTTTACAAGTGGAGGTATAAACTTTTAAACATGATTCTTGGTAACGATACGATCAGGAGGATGAGCGTCAGGGCTGCCATGGGTATCCCGGGTGTGCGCTTCCGCCTGATCAGCAGGGCGTTCAGGAGCTGAAAAGACCTCAGGTGAGGTCTTTTTTCTTTACCTTCTACTGATTCCTTTACATTTCCTTTTGCGTTTCGCTATAGTAGAATCACAGCAATATAGCGATATGTGCGAGAAAAGCAGGGAAGGGGAAAAATTTTGACGGAACGTGAGCGGTATTTATTCTGGAAGCTGGTCAATTATTTTATAATAGATCTCGATTACAGGCTTGTTCACATTGATAGAGAGGAAAATGAAATCTGGCTGGAGACCGTCCGCCATAAAAAAGTCGATGTTGTCAGGATTTTGGCGGAGGACACTGACTGGGCCAACTGGTTGAAACGGGATATAATTCAAACGGGCCTGAAGGCGGAAGGGATCCGGAAACAACTGATGAAAAGGGATTTCAATGTACTGAATATTTATGTGTCAGGGCATGCACCGGTTGACGATTATGAATTTGTCATTCAGCAACCCCATGACGTCGAAAACGGCAAAACACATATCCGGACTTTGTTGATGGCAGAAGAGACATTGGATGAATCGCTTGTCCAAATCAACGAAACCTTTGACAGTCCTTTTCAAATCCAGGCAAGTGAATTTTATGATCTATCTCTTACAGATGAATTAAGGCAATCGGCCATTCAAAAAGCTAAAAACCGGGAACGGGAGGAAAGGGAGCTTTTTGAGCATGGGAAACCTTTTTTCACCTATTTGTTCATAGCAGTGCAAGTTTTGATGTTTCTTATTGTGGAAATCAATGGAGGCAGCACAAATGTAGAAACCCTTATTCAATATGGTGCGAAATTTAATCCGCTCATATTGGCGGGTGAGTGGTGGAGATTTTTTACACCGATCTTTTTACATATCGGATTATTGCACCTGCTGATGAATACACTGGCATTGTATTATTTGGGAACAGCCGTTGAAAGGATTTTTGGGCGCTTCCGCTTTTTATGGATATACTTATTCTCCGGTTTTGCAGGTTCGGTTGCGAGCTTCGTATTCACGAGTAACCTGTCCGCCGGGGCAAGCGGGGCCATTTTCGGTTGTTTTGGAGCTCTCCTATATATGGGTGTGATCAATACAAAGCTTTTCTTCAGGACAATCGGCATGAATGTCATCGTTGTGATTATCATCAACCTGATCTTCGGCTTCACCGTTCCCGGCATTGACAATGCCGGCCACATCGGCGGGCTGATCGGGGGCTTTCTTGCTACCGGCATTGTCCATTTCCCCGGGAAAAGAAAATGGGGCCTGCAATCCATCTTCCTGCTTGCTGCTGCGGCTGCAGTTTATTTCATGTTACATTTGGGTTATCACAATGACCGTCCTGATGCTGTAAATGCCAGGGCCCAGGATCAAATTGAAAGCGGTGAGTATGAAGCGGCGTATGATACACTTTCAAAGTTTATATCCGAAGGCAAAGGGGATGCCGTCAGTTATTTTCAACTGGCCTATGCCGAAATCCAACTTCAAAAATATGACGATGCCAGAAAGCATTTGGAAAAAGCGGTTGAATTGGAGCCCGGCTTTCATGAAGCGCATTTCAATTTGGCATTGATTTATTTTGAACAAGGGGATACGAAAAAAGCAAAAGAGCATGCTTCAAAGGCAGAAAAAATATCAGATCAGGAAAAATACCGGGATTTTTTAAAGAAGATAGAATAATTGTATAAAGGTGATGAAATGGACTCGGTCTACGATGTACAGCAATTGTTAAAAAAGTTCGGCACTTATGTTTATATCGGGGACAGGCTGGCTGATCTGGAGATGATGGAAGCGGAAATCAGGGAATTATTCGCTGAACACTTGATTTCGCAGGAAGACTTCCAACAGTCCGTTCTGCTGCTTAGAAAGGAAAAGAACCAAATACACAGAAGACCGGAAGAATGAATGGGCAACTTTTTACTAAAATGTCACCTCAATCGGAAAAATGAACGAAGCTTTTTTGAGGTTTATTACGTCTAAAGTAAGGGTATAGTGCATACGCTGACTCTATGTATGGATGCTCTGTCCGAACGGCAGCAAGTTGATTTTTTACAAGAAACATATTATGATATTTCTTAGCGCTATCATGGTATTTCAATAAATTGGTAAATTAAGCACCATATAGCAAGCGGGAGGTAGGGCATTGAAGAGATTCAAGATTGAAAAAATTTCTCTACCGGTTTTAGCGGCTGTCATGCTTTGGATCAAGACATACGTCGTTTATAAAACAAGCTTCAACATTAAAATCGAAAATGTCATGCAGGAACTCATTCTGTTCATTAATCCTTTGAGCTTTTTGCTGTTCGCGTTCGGGATCGCGCTCTTCTTTAATTCGGAGAAAAATAGAAATCGCTATGTGATCATCACGAGCTTCATAATGGGGTTCATCCTTTATGCAAATGTGGTGTTTTACCGTTTCTTTACCGACTTTATTACATTGCCGGTACTATTCCAGACAAGCAACTTTGCCGACCTCGGAGACAGTGCATTAACGGAAATACATTGGTACGATATCGTTTATTTCATAGATATCATCCTATTGTTTTTGTTTATCAAATATAAACGGAAATACAAGGAATTTGTACCTGTAAAGAAAGTGAAACGCCGTGCGTATTTCCTTGTTGCAGCAGCTTTGCTTTTTCTGAATATCGGACTGGCAGAAACGGAACGTCCCCAGCTTCTGACAAGGACATTTGACAGGGAAATGCTTGTGAAAAACCTCGGCACATATAATTATCATTTATATGATATTTTTCTCCAGTCTAAATCGTCCGCACAGCGGGCAATGGCTGACGGCAGTGAACTGGTCGACATTGATAACTATGTAAGGGCCAACTATGTAAAGCCTGATAAAGATATGTTCGGGATTGCGGAAGACAGGAACTTAATCGTTGTCACGCTTGAGTCGCTGCAAAATTTTGTCATTAATAACGACGTGTACGGTGAGGAAATAACTCCGTTTTTGAATGATTTTATCAACGACAGTTATTACTTCGATCAATTCTATCATCAGACCGGGCAAGGAAAAACCTCGGATTCGGAGTTTCTGATTGAAAACTCCTTATATCCGCTAAGCCGCGGGGCAGTTTTCTTTACACACTCGGGAAACGAGATGGATTCCCTCGCAAAGAACTTGGGAGATAGAGGGTACTTTACGTCTGCCATGCATGCCAATAATAAAAGTTTCTGGAACCGGGATATCATGTACAAAGCCATCGGATACGATCATTTTTATTCCGCGTCGGACTACAATATCACCCCTGACATTTCGGTTGGATGGGGAATGAAAGATATACCATTCTTTGAACAGTCAGTGGACCTGATGAAAGAAATGCCGGAACCTTTTTACACGAAAATGATCACATTGACAAATCATCATCCATTCAGATTGGATGATGAAGACAAGTTCATTGATGAATATGACTCAAAAAGCGGCACCCTGAATCGATACTTCCAGACTGTCAGATATATGGATGAAGCGGTCAAACAGTTCATCCAAAAGCTGAAAGACGAAGGATTGTACGACAATTCCATTATCGTCATGTATGGCGATCATTACGGAATCTCGGAAAATCATAATGAAGCGATGGCGCAGTATTTGGGCAAAGAGGTGACTCCTTTCGTCAGTGCCCAGCTCCAGCAGGTGCCGTTGATCATCCATATTCCGGGCGTGACCGATCAGGGGAAAGGGAAAGTGATATCAAAGGTAGGCGGCCAAATTGACCTTAAGCCGACGATATTACACTTGCTTGGAATGGATACGAAAAAATCCATCCAATTCGGTGAAGACCTGTTCTCTGATGATCACCGGGATTTTGCAGTTTTCCGTGATGGACGTTTTGTTACAAAAGATTATGTATACGCCGATAATACGTGCTATTCAAAAGAGACAGAAGAGCCAACAGAAGCCACTTTCTGTGAACAGTATAAAGAAAAGGCAAGATTGGAGCTCGGATATTCGGATAAAATCATATACGGCGATTTGCTGAGATTTTATGAGTCATCCGATTACAGAAGCGACAATATGGATTAAGGAAAAGCTCCCGGATGGGAGCTTTGTTATATATAGATAGAAAAAAGCAGAAACCGCATGGTCTCTGCTTTTTTGGGCAAGTTATTCCGGAAAACCTGATTTGATGAAAGTCATGACTGAGAAGAAGCCAAACACTGCCACAGTACCGAATGAAAAAATCAATCCCAATACGTTTCTGTTTTTTAATGCGCCGATTAAAGCGAAAATGCCAAGAATGGCAACTAAGCCAAATATGATTGCTGTTCCCATTTATAAAATCTCCCTTCCGATATATTAAGGAATAAAAAGACTATGTATGAAAATATACGGCTCCTCCATATTTTATAGTTTTTTTGCCTGTTTGTCGAGTTTCAAAAGTGACACTTCTTTGACTTATAATATAGCTTACCCCTATTTGACTCTTTTACCCATTTTCCATAGCTCACTTCCATATTTTAATGGTAAACTTAATTAGAAATGAAGTGAAAGGAGCATGCAAATGAAGTGGAAACAAATACCCCTCGGACCGCTGCAGACAAATTGCTACCTGCTTTTTGACGAAGAAAAACAGTGTATCGTCATTGACCCAGGTGCCAATGGCGAAGGTTTGATCGAATACATTGAACAGGAAGGACTCAAACCGTTGGCGATATGTCTCACTCATGCGCATTTTGACCATATTGGGGCAGTGGAAGATGTACGGAATCATTGGAATATTCCCGTATACATACATGAAAATGAAAAAGAGTGGCTGCTGGATCCTTCTCTGAACGGCTCCGCTCGTCACCCGATGCAGCCGATCGCAGGAAAGCCTGCAGATCACTTTATTCAGGAGGAAGGCACTTTATCTATCGGGCCGTTTACAATGCAAATACTGGAAACCCCCGGGCATTCACCGGGAAGCGTTTCTTACTATTTAAAAGATATAGAAACTGTATTTTCAGGGGATGCCCTTTTTAACGGCGGCATCGGAAGAACAGATTTGCTTGGCGGTGACCACGCCACGCTGATCGACAGCATCCATAGTAAACTGCTGACATTGCCGGATCACACAATCGTCCTTCCGGGGCACGGGCTCTCAACTACTATTGAGGACGAGAGAACAAGCAATCCTTATCTGTAAAAACAAAGAAAGCTTCCGGACTTTTACGGAAGCTTTCTTTGTTCTTACGACAGTCCGCCGCCAGGCGGCATGAGGAACAGGGTATAGTATGTAAAACCAGCAAAGAATACAGTGAGGTATGCACCAAACACATACATATACATACGTTCTGTCAGGTTCAAGTAGCCAAGCAAAACAAAGAATCCTGTTTGGCCAAGAAAGAGTAAAGCGGTTTTATCCATTCCACCAAGGTAAAACATAACAGTAAAAATTCCAGTCCAAAAACCTAGTACTCTGTACATGCGATCCATAAAGAATCCCTCCTTTGCAGCATGTATTCCATCAAGTTCTTATTATAATGGAAAAGCAGCAAAAATGTAAATATATTCGCGGTCCCGATTGTGTCCAATGCGTGATAAAAAGAAAGGGTCATTTCATATATTACCCCATTTTCCTTCGTTTAAAAAATTTTTTATTTTTTAGCAGGAAAATGACTGACTGTGTCGAATACATCATATAAGAATTTAAAAGGTGGTGTTACATGATACATGACAATTGAAAGGACAGCCGATTTGCTGATTTCAGAGGCAGTACGGCTAAACGCTTCCGATATCCACATCATTCCGCGCCGTCAGGATTACCTCGTTAAGCTCCGTGTCCACGGGCAGCTGGGCCACTATGGAACCCTTCCGCCAATCGCAGGAGAAAGACTTATATCACATTTGAAATTCATGGCCTCGATGGATATTGGAGAAAGAAGAAAGCCTCAGAGCGGGTCCTGGCAAACACATACCCGCAATACTTTCGTGGCGCTTCGAATCTCCACACTGCCATCCACACTCTCCAAAGAAAGCCTGGTTATTAGAATCTTCCCGCAAAATCACTCTTTTTTCCTTGAAAAAATGTCCCTATTTCCCAAAAGCATGCTGCGGCTTATTTCAATGATGTCCCATTCACACGGGATGCTCATTTTCACAGGCCCGACAGGATCCGGAAAAACCTCGACCATCTATTCACTCGCGGAGTATTGTGCATCCGAGTTGAACCGCAATATTATTACATTGGAGGATCCGGTAGAAAGGCAGAGCGACCAGTTTTTGCAGATGCAGGTCAATGAAAAAGCCGGCATCACGTATCAAGCAGGATTAAAGGCAGTACTGCGCCATGATCCTGACATGATTTTTGTTGGAGAGATAAGGGATGCCGAAACGGCTGAGATCGCTGTGCGGGCAGCGATGACCGGACACCTCGTCCTGACAAGCATGCATACACGAAACGCTGAGGGCGCCGTGTACCGGCTTCTGGAATTCGGAATAAAGCCATTGGAAATTGAACAAACCTTGATAGGGGTCACAGCCCAGCGGCTCGTCTCTTTGCTATGCCCTTTTTGCGGAGACAAATGTTCGAAATATTGTGCCGGGGCCCATAAGATTAAACGGGCAGCTGTTTTTGAGATATTGGAAGGGGAGCGGCTGGAAAGGATTATTCGAATGACTTGGGGATCCACAGGCCCAAAAGACGCCGACTATGTCTACTCATTAAAAAGATTAATCAGAAAGGGGATTGCGCTTGGATATATCTCTCATGAAGAATATCGCCGGTGGATTTTTCAGGAAAGAGAAGAAGCTGAACCTGAAAGATCAAGGTTTTTTTCTGACGAAAATCAGTGAAATGCTTGGTAAGGGTTTCACATTGGGAGAATCTCTTGATTTCCTGGGGCGCACGAATGAAGGGCGTATGGTGATGTTTCAGTCCATGACATACGCCTTACAGTCGGGCCAGCCGATTTACGAAGTATTTTATAAGGAAGGTTTTGACCATCAGACATGCACACAGCTTTATTTCGCCGAAAGGCACGGTTTTCTGGTCACTGCATTGAAAGAATCAGGAGAGTATCTCCTGCGCAAAGATGAGCAGCGCAGAAAACTGATCCGTCTATTGCAATATCCCATCATACTCGCAGCCGTTTTAATCATCGTTAGTATTCTTCTGCAAACTCTTCTTTTACCGCGATTTCAAATGTTCTATGACTCCGTGGGATACAAGCCGAACATCATCCTTCAATTATTTCTTCATATGATGCAGACTCTGCCTCTTTATGCCTTGTCCGTGATTTGTGCAGCCCTTCTCGGGAGCGCTCTTTTTTTCAGGTTGCTGTATAAAAGATCCGCTTTGGAAAGAGCCGTGTTCTTTTCCGGACTTCCGGGCGTCCGAACCTACTACAGGCTTTATCAAACAACCTTTCTGGCAAGGGAATGGAGCTTCTTATTAAAAAGCGGGTTTTCCATCAACGAGATTATCCAAATCATGCTAAAGCAGGATTTCCATCCGTTATTAAAAGAGTCCGCAGTTGAAATAAGAGAGATGCTTACTTTCGGATATTCATTCTCGGAGGCTGTTTCACACCTCGGATTTGTGGAAGAGGAGCTGATGGTCATTGTTGCCCATGGAGAGAAAAATGGGAAGCTTGATGCTGAACTGATGTTTTACAGCCAATTTTGTCTGCAAAGGCTTGAAGAAAAAATCATGAAAGCGTTTTTGGTCATCCAGCCTATTGTTTTCGCTTTGATCGGCTTGGTTGTCATTGCCATTTACCTTTCGATTTTTCTTCCGATGTTTGAAGTCATTGATTCTATATGAAAAAGGAGAGTGTTTTTTGGATGAAAAATTTAATATGGAAAAACGAAAAAGGTTTTACTCTTATAGAAATGATGGTCGTCCTCCTTGTCATTACGGTATTGCTTCTGATCGCCCTGCCGAACATTACGAAACATAGCTCCAATATCAATAAAAAAGGCTGCGACGGACTTAAACAGATGGTGCAGGGACAGGTGGAGGCTTATCGGATGGACAACAAAGAAATTCCCACTGTGCAGCAATTAAAAACAGAGGGATATTTAAAAAATGAAGATTTGAAATGCCCGAACGGCAAATCCCTTTCAATTGATACCACTACCGGAGAGGTAAAAGAGGTGTCGAATTAGAATGGCACTGGGCATCCTGCGTTCAAACAGGGGTTTCACATTATTGGAATCTTTAATTGTCCTGACTGTTGTCTCAGCCGTCCTTCTCTTCGGGATCATCACTGTGAATCCTGCAATGGAATGGATGCAAAAAAGGATGTTCGTTTCCCAGCTGAAGGCAGATCTCTACCATGCCCATTCCCATGCTATCAATAGGAAGGAAAGGGTATCCGTCAGTTTTTCAAAGGGGGACAACCGATATTCTGCCACAGGTGAGTCCAGCGGGGTACTTTTCATAAGGGACGTTCCGCACCCTGTCAAAATTACAGGGGGCTCGTTGAGCCAGCTTCGGTTTCACATCACCCCTGACGGAACGATCAATCATTTCGGCGTCGTGAACTTCGTTCTGGACGATCATCCGATTGATCTCACTTTTCATATCGGAAGGGGGAGGTTTGTTGTTAAGGAATGAGGATGGCTTCACCTTTTTGGAGGGTATTGTTGCGCTTGGCCTTCTATTGCTTGTCACTTCCTCCTTTTTTCCGCTCATGTCGAACATGCTCGGCCATTTAAAGGAGGGGAAAAAAGAGATGACGGCCTACAGACTGATGTACGAACATGCCGAAAGGCACGCGGCCGACGGTACAATGGGGAGTGCCCGTATTATTTTGCATGATACCGTATTCGACCTGAACATAGAAGAGAACGAAAAAGGAGATTGGAAAGTGTGTGTCGGCTATGAGGAAAAAACTCACTGTGTTGACTGAGCAATCGGGATTTACTCTTTTGGAAGCCATTTTTTCGATATTCATCATCACTGTGATTATGTCACTTTTACCACTCATGTACCATTGGTTTTCGGCAATTGACCGTTCATTGTCCCCGGAGGAAGATTTTGAATGGAATATCTTCCTCATTCAGCTAAGGGATGAGCTTCGCACAGCCGACAGCTTTAGAAGTGGTTCAAAAGAAAGAATCTACCTTTTGAAGAACAGGGTTTCCATCAAATATGAGCGGCACAGCTGGAATATCAGGAGACAGGTGGAGGATAAGGGGCATGAGGTTGTTCTGCAAAATGTGAGAAAGTTCGAAGTGAAGGAAGAAGCACCCATGCTTGCCATCCATGTTGAATTTTTAAACGGAACAAAAGAAGAAGCAAGATTTCTGATGCCGCCAAGAGAGGAGGGGTCAACATTTTCAGTGAACGCGGTTCCGTACTACCCATCACATTGATCATCATTCTGGTGGCGGTATTCGCTGTCGGCCGTGCAGCAGAGTCCTACGTATCGCAATATAGTTACGTAAATGAGATACGGGAGTTTTATAAAAAGGAGATCCGGCAGCAGCTCGTCACGGGAAAACAGGCAGCAATCGAAAATCGCATGCTTAAGGAGAATTCGGAGCCCCCGGCGGAGGAAGGGATGAAAGATCAGGCAGACCGGCAGGATGGGGAGAATACGCTTTTCGGGAAGGAAGAAACAGGGAGTGATCTGGCAGAGGAAGGGCTTGTGCCCGGATCTCAAATAGAGCCGTAAGGGTTCAATTTAATCTGTTTTGGACATACTTCACTTAATGAAGGGATGTGTGAAGATGTCAACGGATGATTATGTGAAATATATGGCCAAGACACTGATCCAGCGTTTGGAAACACCGAAATCCGAAAGAAGGAAGCAGAGGTATGAACGCAAACAGATGAAAGCACCATTCCTGTTTAATTGGTTTGGAATGGTGCCCTTTTCACTGTTGATATCGTTTAAAAAAAGCAGACGGATGATTCGGGGAAAATTAAGCCGGCAATGAATTTAAGTAGAAGATCCCTCCGTTTAATATATCCACATGAACGGAAGGGCTATACTGTTCTTTCAATGCTTTTTTCTCTATAAAATAAGTTTCCGGCTTTTCTTCCACGCCTTCATAGAAATGATCCAGCAGCCGTGAATCTTCCTCCCATCTTTTCATGGCGGCATCTGCCCAAGGGTGATCCTTGCTTTGCACTTCGCTTGTCAAATACGACTCAATTCTTTTCAGGCCGCTGACAGGCATGATGATCGGGGAAATAGTAAAACAATAGTCCGGTATTTTGGGCGAAAGTACAATACTGTTCATTTTTTCGTCAAACGATTCAATCAGATTTCCATTGATTAAATTGAGGCCGAAAGATCTGAAAACATCTTTCTTTCTGTCGGAGCAGTATGATATTTTCATATTTACATTAAGCCATGGATGGAGCGCAACGTTTTGTCCTGTCTGCATCACGGGCCTTTCGTAAAGGCGGATATACGCCGCCAATTTTCTTGCGGTTTCAAAGAGCTGATGAAGCCGCGGCGCGCCGAAATGGACGAATTCCCCTTTCACATCCGGCGGTGCTTTTTCCTGGTCCGTAATGAAAGTGACCTTCATCGGGTTCGGAATACCGCCTGTTTTTTCGAGATATGTCCAATAAAAGGGGCGGTTCATCAGTTCTTTATCCATTTCAACCGTCAGCTGTACAGTCAGAAATCCTTGGCCGTTTTCCTCGATTGTACAGCCGGTTGCCATAAAAAACTGTTCAAGATATTGATGTATTTCCCGTTGAAGCATCTGCTGCATCTTCCTTTCTTATCGTATCGGCAAATTCAATCATTGCTGCGAGATTGGCCATTTTCACTTTCATTTCTCCCTCTGACCTCGAAGTTTTGAAAATATCCATCATATGCTCCTCAATGCTTCCGCCGTCCAACTTGGCCAAAATGTCATCAAGCTCTCCCACAACCCGTTCAAACAGCTTTATTTTGTTCGTAAGTAAGTTTACAATATGCTCTTCAATTGTGTTTTTTACAGCGAAATTATAAATATGGACATCGTCTTTCTGCCCAAGGCGATGAACGCGACCGATCCGCTGTTCCAGCCTCATGGGATTCCAGGGCAAGTCGTAGTTGATGACATGGCTGCAAAACTGGAGGTTGATTCCCTCGCCGCCTGCCTCTGTTGCTATAAGCACTTGCACTTGGTTCTTGAATAAATCCCTCATCCAGTCTTTTTTGCTTCGTTTAAAACCGCCGCGAAAGGGGACGGACTTTATCCCGTGCTGCTGAAGGAACCACTGCAGATATAATTGTGTTGCTCTATATTCGGTAAAAATGATCACTTTATCATCAATTTTTTTGATCAATTCCAAGGCTTTTTCCGCTTTGGAATTTCGAGTGACCGCATCGATCTTTTGCTGAATCAATTGTATGCATTTCATGTATTGGGCTGACGGATTTTCTTTTTGCAGCATGTTTTTTAAAGTGAAAAAAACGGCTTCCCTGCTGCTGCATGCTTCCCGCTGGAGCGTCATGATCGAAAATGCAGGCATGGGGATATCAGTTTGGCGCAGAAGGCCGATGGATTCATACAGATCCTTTTCCTCATTGTTGAAATGAATCGGAATCGTCTCGACATGGCGCTTGGTCCATTCAATGCCGGTATCAACCCTCCTGTTCCGGATCATCACTTTATTTACCAGGCTCTTTAAATGTTCATTTTCTTTGGCTGACAGCCTTTTATTTTTATACTTCTCCAAAAAGCTTGATTGGCTTCCAAGATGGCCCGGCTTTAACAAAGAGACAAGGTAAAAGATTTCTTCGATTTTATTCTGGATGGGCGTTGCCGTCAGCAAAAGGCAAAATTTCTTTTTAAGAGACTGCACAAACTCATAATTTTTTGTTCTATGGTTCTTCAGTTTATGCGCTTCGTCAATAATGATCAGGTCAAAGGCCTGCTCGGCGATGATTTCCTTATGGGGGCTCCTTTTCGCTGTGTCAATGGATGACACTACACAGTCATATCGTTCCCAGACATAACTTTTTGTGGCTGCAACGGCATGTATGTGAAATTTTGAATTCAATTCAAAGGTCCATTGGGAAACGAGGGATGCGGGCACCAGAATCAGGGCTCTTTTTACCAATCCCCTGATCATGTATTCTTTTAATACCAGTCCGGCTTCGATGGTTTTGCCGAGCCCCACTTCATCTGCCAATATGGCTTTTCCATTCATGTCCTCTATCACTCTTGCAGCAGTTTCTTTCTGATGAGGCAGAAGGGTTAATTCCGGCAGGTGCTTTGGTGCCACGAGCCCTTCGAAATCGGGAACAAGAAGATGCTTTTCTGCTGTCAAAGACAGATTAAACAGCTTTTGGTCCGCCCATGGCCCGTCCTTTTCAAACCGGTCCAAAAAACCGGGCATCCAATTCCGGTTGAAGTTGACTGTAACAGACATGATAGAACCTCCCGAAGATTTATCAGAAAAAATTTGAAAAGTATGGCAAAGAATGATACGATACAAGTGACAGAAAGCCATGAAAGCCATATACATATTTTTTAGTATAACCATTCTTGAAAAGAATATAGGCGAATGAAGGCAAGAGGAGAGACTGTGACATAAAACAGCGCCGAAGGAGCAAGCAAATCCCGCGAATCTCTCAGGCAAAAAGACTCTTGTCCGACGCAGCTCTGGAGAGTGTTCCACGCAGTGGAGCCACCAAAGGGGAAAGCCGGAACGCACCCGGTCAAACTTTCAGGTGCCAAGACAGAGAAACCTTTTACGGGGCTTTTCTGTCTTTTTTTATGCCCTTATACTGCACAGCAGCAAACTAAAATCCAAGGAGGAATGTAAAAACAATGTCCGAATTAAAGAAGACCCCATTATATCCTTTGTATAAAGAATATGGGGCCAAGACAATCGATTTTGGCGGTTGGGACATGCCGGTCCAATTTTCCGGCATTAAAGAAGAGCATGAGGCAGTAAGAAAGAATGCCGGTATTTTCGATGTATCCCATATGGGTGAAATCATTGTCAAGGGGAAAAACAGTCTCGACTTTCTGCAAAAAATGATGACGAACGATTTTTCCAGGCTTAAAGACGGAGGCGCCCTCTATACGGCGATGTGTTATGAAAATGGCGGTGTGGTTGATGATCTGCTTGTATACAAGCTGAGTGAAGAAGAATATTTCCTCGTCGTCAACGCTGCAAATACCGAAAAAGACTATGAATGGTTAAAGCAACATGCACCTGAAGGCGTCAGCGTTGAAAATGTTTCGGACCAATATGCATTGATCGCCATCCAGGGTCCGAAAGCCCAGTCAATCCTGCAGAAGCTTTCGAAAAATACAAATTTGGATGACATCGGTTTTTTCAAATTCAGGCATGATGTGGAACTGGACGGTGCCCATGCATTGGTTTCCCGTACGGGATATACAGGCGAGGATGGATTCGAGATCTATTGCCAAGCGGATGATGCGGAGAAATTGTGGAGAACCCTTTTAGAAATAGGCAAGGATGAAGGGCTTGTACCGTGCGGTTTGGGAGCCAGGGATACACTGCGGTTTGAAGCGGCGCTTCCATTGTACGGACAGGAACTTTCACCTGAAATCACACCATTGGAAGCGGGAATTGGTTTTGCCGTCAAGTTGAATAAAGAGGCCGATTTTATCGGCAAAGAGGCTTTGAAAAGGCAAAAGGAACAAGGTGTGGAAAGAAGGATTGCAGGAGTTGAAATGATCGACCGGGGGATCCCGAGAAACGGCTACAGGGTTTTTTCGGGCGATAAGGAAATTGGCTATGTCACCTCCGGAACACAATCTCCCACATTGAAGAAAAATATCGGCCTTGTTTTAATCGGCGCTGACTATAATGAAGAGGGAAATGAAGTGGAAATAGAAGTTCGTAAAAAACGCCTGAAAGCAAAAATCATTCAGACACCGTTTTATAAGCGCCCAAAAAAGTAGGATGGAGGAGAATGGAACATGATCAAACATCGTTATCTGCCCATGACAGAGCAGGATAAAAAAGAGATGCTGGAGGCGATCGGAGCGGATTCAATTGATGAGCTGTTTTCCGATATTCCGGAAAAGGTCCGGTTCAAAGGCGAATACAATATAAAACAAGCAAAATCAGAAACGGCATTAATGAAAGAGCTTGCAGGACTTGCAGCCCAAAATGCCGATTTGATAAACAATACAAGCTTCCTTGGGGCAGGGGTATACGATCACTATATCCCGGTAATTGTAGACCATGTAATATCCCGGTCGGAATTTTATACAGCCTATACTCCGTACCAGCCGGAAATTTCTCAGGGTGAACTGCAGGCTATCTTTGAATTCCAGACAATGATTTGTGAACTTACCGGAATGGACGTGGCCAATTCGTCGATGTACGACGGCGGCACTGCTCTTGCCGAAGCGGCGATGCTGAGCGCCGGGCATACAAGACGCAAAAAAGTGCTTGTATCGCAAACCGTGCATCCCGAATCCCGGGAAGTATTGAAAACTTATGCTAAGGGTCAGCATATCGACGTGGTTGAAATCCCGTACAAGGATGGCTTGACAGACATGGAAGCCTTGAAGTCCGAACTCGACAAAGACGTTGCTGCTGTCGTTGTCCAATATCCGAATTTTTTTGGTCTCATTGAGCCATTGAAGGACATTGAACCGCTTGTACATGATGTAAAAGCGCAATTCGTCGTATCCAGCAATCCTCTGGCGCTCGGCATTCTTGCCTCTCCGGGAAGCCTTGGCGCAGATATTGTCATAGGTGATGCCCAGCCATTTGGGATACCGGCAGCATTTGGCGGACCGCATTGCGGATATTTTGCCGTATCGAAAAAATTGATGAGAAAAGTACCGGGAAGACTGGTGGGACAAACAGTGGACGAGGAAGGAAAAAGAGGTTTTGTTTTGACGCTGCAGGCACGGGAGCAGCACATCCGCAGAGACAAAGCCACTTCCAATATTTGCTCGAACCAGGCGCTGAATGCGTTGGCCGCATCTGTGGCGATGACCGCATTAGGAAAAAAAGGCGTCAAAGAGATGTCCGCCCAAAATATTCAGAAAACGCATTATGCGAAAGAAGCTTTCAGGAAAAAAGGATTTGATCTTCCTCTGGATGGGTACCACTTCAACGAATTCGTTGTGAAGCTTAACAAACCGGTCCATGAGGTGAATGAAAGTCTTCTTGAAAAAGGCATCATCGGCGGTTATGATCTTGGGCGCGATTATCCGGAGCTTGAAAACCATATGCTTATTGCAGTAACAGAGCTGCGGACAAAAGAAGAGATCGATCAATTTATTACAGAATTGGGGGATCATCAATGAGTGAAGTGGTTATGCCGTTAATATTTGAAAAATCCACACCCGGGCGTATAGGGTACAGTCTGCCCGGCCTCGACGTTCCTGAAGCCGATATTGAGCAATGCATCCCATCAGGATATTTGAGGGAAGAGGAGCCTGATTTGCCCGAGGTTTCCGAATTGGATATCATGAGGCATTAT
This sequence comes from Siminovitchia fortis, assembly GCF_007681465.1. Lineage (NCBI taxonomy): Bacteria > Bacillati > Bacillota > Bacilli > Caryophanales > Bacillaceae > Siminovitchia > Siminovitchia fortis. Next base: position 109,254 of record NZ_VEKZ01000001.1, on the reverse strand, counting down.
ACCGAGCTGTCGACCCATAATCATGGAATTGACTCAGGATTTTATCCGCTCGGTTCATGTACGATGAAATACAATCCAAAGATCAATGAAGCTGTCGCCCGCTTTCCGGGCTTTGCCCACATACACCCACTTCAGCCTGAGTCATCTGTACAGGGTGCTTTGGAACTGATGTATGATTTGCAGGAACATTTGAAAGAAATTACAGGTATGGACGAAGTCACTCTGCAAACCGCTGCAGGAGCCCATGGTGAGTGGACCGGCCTCATGATGATCAGGGCTTTCCATGAAGCGAACGGTGATACGGACAGGACAAAGGTCATCGTACCGGATTCCGCCCACGGAACCAATCCGGCATCGGCCACTGTCGCAGGGCTTGAAACCATAACGGTCCGCTCCGGAGAAGACGGACTCGTCGACTTGGAGCATCTTAAGTCGCTTGTCGGGCCGGATACGGCTGCATTGATGCTGACGAATCCAAATACCCTCGGATTGTTTGAGGAACAAATTCTCGAAATGGCAGAAATCGTCCATGGAGCCGGGGGCAAGCTTTATTATGACGGTGCCAATCTGAATGCGGTCATGTCAAAAGCCCGTCCCGGCGACATGGGCTTTGATGTTGTCCATTTGAACCTTCATAAAACTTTCACCGGTCCGCATGGGGGCGGCGGGCCCGGATCAGGCCCGGTCGGCGTGAAAAAAGATTTGATTCCATTTCTTCCAAAGCCGGTCATCACGAAAAAAGATGATCAGTTTATCATCGACTATGACAGGCCGAACGCCATCGGAAGGGTAAAGCCGTATTACGGAAACTTTGGCATTAATGTGAGGGCTTATACCTACATTCGTTCAATGGGTCCCGACGGGCTTAAAGCCGTAACGGAATATGCCGTTTTGAATGCGAACTATATGATGAGAAAACTTGCTCCATATTACGATTTGCCGTATGACACGCACTGTAAGCATGAATTTGTGCTAAGCGGATCCCGCCAGAAAAAACTTGGGGTCAGAACATTGGACATCGCCAAGCGCCTGCTTGATTTCGGCTACCATCCGCCAACCATTTATTTCCCGCTCAATGTGGAAGAGTGCATGATGTTCGAGCCGACCGAGACGGAATCGAAAGAAACGCTTGACGGATTTATCGATGCGATGATCCAAATTGCCAAGGAAGCCGAAGAAAATCCTGGAATTGTCCAGGAAGCACCCCACAGTACAATCGTTAAAAGAATGGATGAAACACAGGCGGCCAGAAAGCCGGTTCTGCGTTATAGTAAAGAATAAAGAGAACAGCCTCTTCATGATCGAAGAGGCTGTTTCCAGTTTTCTTTTTATTTGCTCTTTATTTTTCCGGTCCATTGTTTAAATCCGCCCTGCAAATGATAGAGCTGGCGGTAACCTTTCCTGTACAGCTGCTGGGCAGCCCTGCCGCTTCGCAACCCGCTTTGGCAATATAAATAAACAGGTTTATCTTTCCTGATCTCTTTCATTCTCATTTTTAATTGAGACATGGGGATATTGCGCGCGCCAAGTATATGCCCTCCCTCATATTCTTTTTGCTCCCGGACATCAATCAACTGCGCTTTTCTATATCCGGCTCGGAAGTCATCTTGGTTCAGCGTCTTTAAAATTTTTTTCTGCTGAAAATAATTATACAAGGAAAATACAATAACAGCCCCCAAAATAATAAGCAGTGTATAAAGCAATGACAATGTAAAAGCCCCTTTCTAGTATATACCCTAATTCTATTATATTCGGCACAGTACAATGAATCAAAGGTTTTCTCCGTACTTTCCCCTTGGAAAAATGAAGGCCGGAAGCGTCCATACGGGATGTATAATCCGGTTAATCTGTCAATTAAAGAAAAAGTCTAAAATTGTTGAAAAAAATCGGTTTATGGAAGAATTTCCTGCAATCGCTTTGTTTTGCTTTCAAATCCTCGCATTTGGAGATTTGACAAATCGTTATCAATTATTTCTGAAAACACAACATATAGTATAGTTATTTTAAATAAAAATCAATATATTGTGTTTAAGGATTGATTTTCGGGATATAAATATGGTAACTTATCAATGACAGATACATACAAACAGTAAACATTCTTCAAATCGTTTTTATAAAGGAGTTGGCAAAATGTCTGTTGCATTTACGAAAAAACCGAGCTTAAACATAGAGAGGCTCAATGAGGACATCCAATTATTCAAACATGTACATCCGATTACACCCGACATGAAACTCACCCAAAAAGGCGTTTCACGGCTTGTCATGATTGACCGATATGCATATAAGGATACGGAAAAAATCACTCTGTCTGTCGGTGACTTCGTCGTTTTGACCATAAAAGAAGATCCCAAATTTCCGGCAAGAGGGCTCGGATTCATCAAATCAATCGACTGGGAAGAAAAAAATGCAGCTGTTATCGTCGAAGAAGAATTCCTTACTGCGCTGGAAGACGAGAAAGAGAGGGAAACAGGAGTCATTGTCCGCCCGCTCGACATCATTGAGAAGCCGCTAGAAGTCTTTTATGAGCAGATTGCCAAAAGAAATGCAACAGGCCTTGCTTCAGTTGAAAAAACGGAAGAGAAGAGACAGGAATGGTTTCAGAAGTTCTATGAAGAGCTTGTCAATTTGAATTTTGTTCCGGCCGGCAGGGTGCTCTATGGAGCCGGTGCAGGAACCGACGTCACTTATTTTAACTGCTATGTTATGCCTTTTGTGGCGGATTCACGCGAAGGCATCTCTGAGCACAGAAAACAAGTGATGGAAATTATGAGCCGCGGCGGAGGCGTCGGTACGAACGGTTCCACTTTACGGCCGCGCAATACACTTGCACGGGGCGTCAATGGTAAGTCATCAGGCTCCGTATCCTGGCTCGACGATATTGCAAAGCTTACGCATCTGGTCGAACAGGGCGGATCCCGCCGCGGAGCCCAAATGATCATGCTCGCGTCCTGGCATCCGGATATCGTGGAATTCATCATTTCCAAAATGCAGAATCCAAGAATTTTGCGCTTTTTAATCGAGAATACAAACGATCCAATCATCAAAAAGCATGCAAAGGATAAACTGAAATTTACTCCGTTGACGCAGGCGGAAGAAGCAATGTACCAGGGAGTGCTTAATTACCGGACAATGCCGGGATATGGCGGATTCAGCGAAGAAATATTCCGCAACGCAGAAGAGAAGCTGAAGGAAGGCGGCACATACTCCGTCCATAATCCTGAATTTTTAACTGGAGCCAATATTTCTGTCTGCATTACAAAGGAATTCATGGACGCTGTTGAAAATGACGGCGAGTACGAGCTTTGCTTCCCTGATGTTGAAAATTACAGCGAAGAAGAAATGAAGGCGTATAATGAGAAATGGCATGAAGTCGGCGATGTGCGCGAATGGAAAAAGCTTGGCTACAAAGTCAGGACTTATAGAAAGATCAAAGCGAAAGAGCTTTGGAATCTCATCAATATTTGCGCGACCTATTCTGCTGAGCCCGGAATATTCTTTATTGACAATGCCAATGAAATGACAAATGCGAGAAGCTACGGCCAAAAAGTTGTGGCAACTAACCCATGCGGCGAACAGCCGCTGGCCCCATATTCCGTATGTAATCTTGCAGCCGTCAACCTGGCCCGGATGGCCGACCGTGAAAATAAGACAGTCGACTTTGAACGATTAAAGCAAACGGTCAAGGTAGGCGTCCGGATGCAGGATAATGTCATAGATGCAACGCCGTATTTTCTCGAAGAAAATAAAAAGCAGGCACTTGGAGAGCGCCGTGTCGGCCTTGGTGTCATGGGATTGGCGGATCTGCTTATTTACTGCGAGAAAGAATACGGTTCGCAGGAAGGCAATGAGCTTGTTGACAAAGTGTTTGAAGTGATCGCTACAACTGCCTATCGCGAATCGGTGGAACTCGCAAAAGAAAAGGGAAGTTTCCCGTTTTTAAATGGGAAAAACGAGGATGAAACAGCGAAACTTCGTGAAGCATTCACCCAAACCGGCTACATGAAGGGCATGCCGGAAGATATCCATGAAGCAATCAAGAAACACGGAATCCGGAATTCACATCTGTTGACAGTGGCGCCAACGGGTTCCACAGGAACGATGATCGGGTGTTCAACAGGCCTTGAGCCATATTTCTCCTTCACTTATTACAGAAGCGGAAGGCTCGGAAAATTTATCGAAGTCAAGGCTGATATTGTACAGGATTACCTGAAGGAGCATCCAGAGGCGGAAGAGGACCGCCTGCCGCATTGGTTTGTAACAGCAATGGAACTGTCTCCTGAAGCCCACGCTGATGTACAGTGTGTCATCCAGAGATGGATTGACAGCTCCATCTCAAAAACGGTCAATGCGCCGAAAGGATACTCAGTGGAACAAGTGGAAGCAGTATACGAACGTTTGTACAAAGGCGGGGCAAAAGGCGGTACGGTCTATGTAGACGGCAGCCGGGATTCACAGGTCCTTACATTAAAAGCAGAAGAAAATACTTTAGAAGAAGAAAAAGACGAGAAACAGGCTGACCGTCCTGTCGTCCTGGTCGATACAATCCAGGACCTCAGGTCCACCAGCGTCACAATCGGTTCTGAGTTAGGAAATACATGCCCTGTCTGCCGAAAAGGACAAGTTAAAGAAATCGGCGGATGCAATACATGTGATAATTGCAATGCACAGTTGAAATGCGGGATTTAAATATAACATGGAAAAGCTGGCCGATAAACGGCCGGCTTTTTTCTGCTTTAAGCGTTCTTAATATATGCCCTTCCTTAATATCAATATAGAGACAACACGAGGAAGGGCGGCACAAAAAATGGAAATTGACGGCGTATTCTCCGGCGGGGGAATCAAAGGGGTCGCTTTGATCGGGGCATATGAAGTGTTGGAGGAGAGGGGCTTTACCTTTAAAAGGTTGGCCGGAACGAGTGCAGGGGCCATCATCGCATCTTTGATTGCTGCCGGGTATACCAGCAAAGAGATGGCGGACATGATGAAGGAAATGGAGATGGATGATTTCCTGGACCAGAGGAAAACGTTTTTGCCATTTCATCTGGCGAGATGGCTGTTGCTCTATTTCAGAATGGGTTTGTATCGTGGAGATCTGCTGGAGGAATGGCTCGGCAAGATGTTGGCAAAGAAAGGGATTTATACGTTTAAAGACTTGCCGCCTGAAACACTGAAAGTCATTGCCAGCGATTTGTCAACAGGGAGGATGCTTGTTCTGCCGGATGACCTGGAGCAGTACGGCATACCGAAGGAAAATTATCCGGTCGCGCGTGCCATCCGGATGAGCTGCAGCATCCCGTATTTTTTTGAACCGGTCAAACTGCGCTCGCTCAGCGGTACCAATATCATCGTGGATGGGGGGATATTGAGCAATTTTCCAATCTGGCTTTTTCAAAAGGAAAATCAGAAGCAATTGAGGCCTGTTATTGGCATTAAATTGAGCCACCGTATGGAACAGCAGCCAAAACGAACGATTAATAATGGCCTGCAGCTATTTGAAGCATTGTTTCATACGATGAAAGATGCTCATGACGCAAAATATATTTCGAGAAAACATGAACAAAATATTATTTTTATTCCAACAGAAGAAACATTTGCTGCGGAATTTACTATAAACGAGGAAAAAAAAGAAGCCCTTTTGAGAAAAGGGCGGGCAAGGGCTGAGCAGTTCTTAAAATCATGGACATATTAGTATCCCACTTGGCAGACAGATTAAAATATGGCTCTGTCTTTTTTCTTGCTTTTCTTTCCCTCTATTACAGTCAAGTGGGCAGTCGACCGTCTGCGAAGCGGTCGATTTCGAAAATGGTTGCTTGTTTGCGATGCGGACTTTCGTTTTTTCGCCCGCATTTTGGATTGTTTCGCTGCTCTCGCAAACGCATTTTTCTCTCTGCCGCTTTGGGATCTATTTGTCCAAATCCGGTAGATGATAAATACGAAAGCAACAGCCGCTCCCATAAATAAGATCTGTTTAAATAAACCAACAGGGTTATTTATTAAGTAGGAGCCAAGTCCAATTGCAGCAAAAATGAAAATTCCGCTTATGATCCAATTCCGTGCTTTCAAGAGCGCCACCTCCTCGGGAATAGTGGATATCTTTCCCAAAAAGAACATCCTTTATACATAATCAGTTTTGAGATTTAAATGAAATGATCCTCACTTTCCTTTTCCACCAGAAACTATGTTTTAAACGGGGGAAGAGCGTCTTCATTCGCCTGAGCGGCTGTTTGCCGCTTTTGTTTGATAATTGTACCCTGGACGTCAATCACCCAGGGTTAAATGAACGTATTTATAGTATGTCTTTCATTGAAAATTCGAATCTCCGTAAAGCCTCTGAGTAAGTATCTAACTATATTTTACTAAATAAATGTAAATATAACCAGACAAAAAAGCTTTATGAAACAAATTAGACATAAAGGACATGCTATGGATGAGGTGGTTATCATGGAAGAAAAAAATTATTATGCGGTTCCGCTTATTACGATGGCAGTGGTCACAGGGTTTATTGCAGGGGTCTTTGGAAGTCTGTTAGGATACACAGTATATTACTTGAATTTTACTGAGATTACTCCTGGAGTCATTCTTGCTCCCTGGAACGGCGGTTGGAAGGACGGCTGGGCAGGAATACTGCTGGCCGCTTTATTATATGGACTTGTTTCCATCTTGGCAGCGCTTCTTTATTATGGGACGTTAAGAAAAAGAAAATCATTTTGGTGGGGTGCTGCTTACGGGGTTATATTGTTCCTGTTTGTTTTTCTTGTCCTGTATCCGTTGTTTCCCGGAACGAAGTCATTATTAAAATATGATATCAATTCAATATTGACCGGACTATGCGCTTATGTTTTATATGGGGTTTTTATCGGGTATTCAATATCCTACGAATACGAGGAATTTATTTATTTAAAGCAGCTGAAGCTGAAACAATGACGAGGTTTATTCATGTTTTTTCCATTCTTTTATGTTAAACTGTTTATGCCAGAATAATCCTATTTTTTCTAGCCTTCAGAAGCCCTGTTTCAAAGGGAAAGAGCTTATATTCAGGGAGAGAATAATAATGAATAAAATTGAAAAAATACGTCGGTATTTCGCTGAACTCGACATTGACGGACTTTTAATCTCAAGCCCGTATAATCGCAGGTACGCAACAAATTTTACGGGCACGGCGGGAGCTGCCCTGATTACAAGTGATGCCGCGTATTTCATTACCGATTTCAGGTATACCAGACAGGCGGAAACCCAGGCCAAAGGATATGAGGTGATCCGGCACAGCGGGTCAATCATTGAGGAAATAGCTGAAAAAGCGGAAAAGCACGGAATTGAAAAGCTTGGTTTTGAACAGGATTATGTGACTTATTCTGAATGGATGAAGTTTGAGGAAGGTCTGCAGGCTGAATTGGTGCCGGTGTCTGACCTGATCGAAGAACTGCGCATGGTAAAGACGGAAAGCGAAATTGCTGTTATCAAAGAAGCGGCGGATATTGCGGATGCGGCTTTTAAGCATATTCTTGACTATATCAAGCCGGGAACCCGTGAAATTGAAATCGCCAACGAACTTGAATTTTTCATGAGGAAATGCGGGGCAACCTCTTCGTCTTTTGATATCATTGTTGCTTCCGGTTCAAGATCCGCGCTGCCCCATGGAGTGGCAAGTGAAAAGGTGATCGAATCGGGTGATTTTGTCACTTTGGATTACGGCGCGCTGCATAAAGGGTATGTATCAGATATTACCCGGACAGTGGCTGTCGGAGAGCCTTCCGAACGGCTCAAAGAGATTTATCAAATCGTTCTTGAGGCACAAATGGAAGCGGTGGAGAAAATAAAACCGGACATGACGGGCGTTGAAGCGGATGCGATTGCAAGGGACTTGATTTCCGAACATGGCTATGGAGAGTACTTTGGCCACTCTTTGGGCCATGGAATCGGCCTTGAGGTTCATGAAGGGCCGGGACTGTCCCCCCGGTCGGAGACGAAGCTGGTACCGGGCATGACGGTAACTGTCGAGCCGGGTATCTATCTGCCCGATTTGGGCGGGGTCCGGATTGAGGATGACATTTTGATCACCGATTCCGGCAGCGAGAGGCTGACACACTCAACAAAAGAATTGCTTATTTTATAATTTGCATTGGGAGGCAGTAAGATGATTTCGGTAAATGATTTTAAAACAGGATTGACAATTGAGGTTGACGGCGGGATATGGAGGGTCCTTGAGTTCCAGCATGTCAAGCCGGGAAAAGGAGCTGCATTTGTCCGCTCCAAGCTGCGGAATCTCCGTACAGGGGCCATCGCTGAAAAGACATTCCGTGCGGGAGAGAAAGTGAATAAAGCGCAAATTGACAATAAAAAGATGCAATATTTATATTCAAGCGGAGACCAGTATGTCTTTATGGATCAGCAGACATATGAACAAATCGAGCTTCCCGCCTCGCAGATTGAACATGAATTGAACTTTTTGCTGGAAAACATGGAAGTCCATATCATCATGTTCAACGGTGAAACACTTGGGATCGAATTGCCAAATACGGTAAACCTTAAGGTAACCGCAACGGAACCGGGAATCAAAGGGGATACCGCTTCTGGAGGCTCCAAGCCGGCTACGATGGAAACCGGGCTTGTTGTCCAGGTGCCTTTCTTTGTAAACGAAGGGGACACATTGGTCATCAATACTTCCGATGGTTCCTATGTTTCAAGGGCATAATCGCATTAGCTCCAGCCGCGGGTCATCCCGCGGTTTTTGATGGTTTTAAAGAGGTGGGAATAAGCTTGGACGGAATTTTAAAAAAACAGAAGATCCCTTATATCTGTACGCCCTTAACCGGGAAGAACAAAGAGGAAATCATGGATGAGATTGATCTGGTTTTGCCTGAAAAACCGGATATGCTCGAATGGAGAGCGGATTTTTTACATAAATTGGATGACCTTCCGTACGTCTTCTCCGTTCTCGAAGGAATCGCCGAAAAAAGCGATTTGCCGCTTCTTTTTACCATCCGTTCGATTCATGAGGGCGGCCAGCAGATTTCTTTGTCGGAAGAGCAGAAAATGAAGCTGATCAGTGAAGTTTGCAAAAATGATGCCATCAGCTTGGTTGATTATGAGGTTTCCAGTGATTCTGCCAATATAAAGGAATTGAGACGGGTTTCACAAAAACATGGTAAACAACTGATTCTGTCTTATCATAATTTTAATTGTACTCCTTCTGAAGAAGAAATAATGAAGAAGCTGTTCCTTGCCGAATTTTATGGTGCGGATATTGCCAAGGCCGCCGTCATGCCCAAAACGGAAGGTGATGTTTTGAGGCTGCTTCAGCTTACGAACAATGCCGGCAAGGCATTGGATATACCCCTGATTACGATGTCTATGGGGAGCCTTGGCGCTATCAGCAGGATCATTGGCTGGTCGTACGGTTCCATTCTTACATTCGGCTCGGGAGTGAAGGAATCGGCTCCCGGCCAAATTCCGGTCAGGAGGCTTAGGCAATTGATTGCCATGTTGAAGGAAGATATGGCTGCAGAATAGGGCGTGTCTAAAACATCAGGCGAAAGAAAGTGCTTTTGTTTTCTTTCGCCTGATGTTGTTTTTTAATCTTGTAAAATTAGGGCTCGTTTTAGTCGGAGGTTGAATTTGAATATATGTCAACTATTTTCTCCGCAACTTCTTCCGGTGATAGATTGTCTGTCAATATGTGGAAATGATGATTATTGTACAAAAGCTTTCGCTCCGAATATAATTCCTTTATCTCGTTTAAATCGCGCCCCTGCAAAACCGGACGGGTTTCAACAAGCTGTTCAAAGCGGTTTTTCCAGGCTTCCCAGGATATATCCAAAAAGATGACAACAGTATTTGCCAGGCATGTTTTCCTTGTCTCTTCGTTTATAAATGCCCCCCCTCCGAGAGAGATCACTTGCCCCTTCCCGCTTGTTTTTAATTCAATGATATTTTTTTCATATGTACGAAAGGCTTTTTCACCATGCTTCTTAAAAATCTCTGTCGCTGTCATTCCAAATTTTTTTTCGATCTCCTGGTCGATATCTATAAAACTCCGGTTCAATTTTTTTGCGGCAAGTTCACCCGCCGTCGTTTTTCCTGCCCCCATAAATCCGATCAGAACAACACTTTTTTTATCAGAATCTTTTCCCATGAAAATGTGCACCTGCTTTTCATTAAACTTAATACTACTATATCACGTTAAGTGAGAGATACGCTTGATCAATTTTTATAAGAGGATGTTCAAAAGTCACCAAATGATAAGCTGCGAATCTCTTCGTTGGCTTGTTTCTCCGCTACTCATGTATTTAAAAGCATACATTCCGCTGCTCGAAACTGCGCCGCCTCGACCTTCTTGCTTCTAATTTGGCAACTTTTGAACACGCACTATAAAGGGTTCCCCCGGCGTTTCTTTGCCATCCGTAAAAGCGGCTGGTCATAATTGAAGCCTGGCCGAATACATATTAGGTAGAAAAGAAGTGTGGGAGAGGGTCGCATTGGAAAATATCATTCGCATCCTGCCAACTGAGATCTCCAAACTAATCAATGTCCTGCCCGATGAAACGAAAGATGGGATAGAAGAGATCCGTCTCCGGGTCAACCGGCAGGTGGAAGTGACTGCAAGGGAAGTGACAAGCTGCCTGCCTTATCTGTTTACACAAAGCGATGCGGAGCAGCTGATCAGCAATTTGGCCGGCCACTCTTTTTATACGTTGGATGAAGAATTGAGAAGAGGCTATATCACGATTGAAGGCGGACACCGGATCGGGCTTGCCGGAAAAGCCATATTGGAAGAAGGCAGGGTAAAGGCCCTGAGGCATTTGGCTTCTTTTAATATAAGGGTCGCCAGGGAAAAAATCGGGGCGGCTGAGCGTTTCATCCCTTTTATATATAACGAGGGATGGAAGCATACAATGATCATCGGACCTCCCCAGACAGGGAAAACAACATTGCTGCGGGACCTTGCGAGAATCGTATCCACCGGCTGCCCAAAAAACCGGATTCCTGCCATGAAAGCGGGAATTGTCGATGAAAGGTCCGAAATAGCCGGTTGTATGCACGGAATACCTCAATTGCAGTTTGGAACACGGGTTGATGTGCTTGATGCTTGTCCGAAAGCAGAAGGGATGATGATGATGATCAGGGCGCTGAGCCCCGACGTACTTATTGTGGACGAGATTGGCCGCAGGGAAGATAAGGAAGCCATCATGGAAGCAGTCAATGCCGGTATTACCTTAATGATGACAACCCATGGAAATGGCTTGGAAGAAATAATAAAACGGCCATTGCTAAGGGAAATCATTGAGCAGCAGGTCTTTCAGCGCTTTATTGAATTATCGCGGAATGATGGCCCTGGCACCGTCGTTTCCATTAAGGACCAAAACGGACAAGTTGTGAGCGCCCATGTTTAAACTGATCGGAGCCCTGCTCATCATCGGAACGACAACATGGGCCGGATTTGAAGCCTCGAGCCATTTGACCCGCAGGCCGAAACAGCTGCGCATCATTAAAGACTCCTTGCGGGCATTGGATGCAGAAATCATGTACAGCCATACGCCCCTTGGGGAAGCTGCAAAAAAAATATCTTTGCAGATGCCTGAACCGGCTGCACGCTTATATGAAATTTTTTCCGAAAAGCTTTCCAAAACGGATGCAGTAGTCAAGTCTGCATGGAAGGAAAGTCTCGATGAGATATGGCATGACACGGACATGAAAGCTGGAGAATATGAAATCCTGATGCAGTTTGGGGAAAGTCTTGGACGGCATGACCGGTACACCCAGCAAAAACAAATATTGCTTGCTGTCACCCATCTTGACAGGGAAGAGTCTGAAGCAAGGGAGAAGCAGAAGAAATACGAAAAAATCATGAAAAGCCTGGGCGTTTTATCCGGACTGTTGTTTATTATCCTGCTTTTTTAAAGGATGGGAGGTTAGATGATGGGCATTGATGTGGACGTGATTTTCAAAATAGCGGGAGTCGGCATCGTTGTTGCTTTTCTGCATACAATTCTTGACCAGGTCGGGAAAAAGGAATATGCCCAATGGGTCACTTTGTTCGGGTTTATCTATATTTTGTTCATGGTCGTCACAATTGTCGATGGCCTTTTTCAAAAAATAAGATCGGTCTTCTTATTTCAATGACGGGAGGGAGCGGCCATTGCCATACTGCAAATAGCGGGCATCGCCCTCATCGCCACTTTCTTGGCCCTTATCATCAAAGAGCAGAAGCCGACATTCGCTTTTTTGCTGATCCTGTTCACGGGATGCGCCATTTTTTTATTTCTTGTCGACCAGATACATGGAATCATTTCGACCATTGAAATTTTGGCTGCAAATGCAGGCATCAATACGATGTATGTAAAAACAATACTAAAAATAATCGGGATTGCCTATATTGCTGAATTCGCTTCACATATAAGCAAAGATGCCGGAATGGGAGCCATGGCGGCAAAAGTTGAATTGGCAGGGAAAATACTCATCCTGGCTTTGGCTGTCCCCATTTTGACTGTTCTGATTGACACCATCATCAACATGATGCCGGTCAGGTAACAGCGTGATATGCGAAAGGGGAAGAGTATGCGGAAAACAATCCAGCTGTTCTTATTCTGCTTCGTCATTTTCACAGGCGTCTCCGCCCAGGCAGAACAGGAGGAAAAATCATCAAATGATATCATCACAGAAATGGTGGATGAACAGATCGAAACGCTGGGAATTGAGGAACTAAGCGGATTTTGGGAAGGCATCATGGATGAATATGGGGGATATTTGCCTGAAAGCCAGAGGGGGACGCTTCTTGAATTTTTAAAGGGAGAGAAGTCCTTTTCCATAAAGGAGTGGTTTCGGGGCATCGCGGCATTTGCTTTTCAGGAGCTGACAATGAATGGAAAGCTTCTCGGAACACTATTGCTTTTGACAACCTTCAGTGCATTTTTGCAATCGCTGCACACTGCATTTGAGAAAGGTTCCGTATCCAAAGTTGCCTATGCGGTTGTATTTATGGTCCTTATTATCATTGCCCTCAACAGTTTCCGGGTCACGGCAGACTATGCGGTGGCGGCAATTGAATCGATGTCACAGTTCATTTATGCTCTGATTCCGCTCATTCTCGCATTGATCTCCTCCTCGGGCGGCGTTACTTCTGCTGCATTTTTTCACCCTGTGTTGATCTTTTTGATCCAGACGAGCGGTCTCCTCATACAAACCGTTGTATTGCCTCTTTTGTTTATGGCTTTGCTTTTGGGGATTGTCAGCGCGTTAAATGAAAATTATAAGGTGACGAAGCTGTCCAACTTGTTAAAAAAAGCGGGCATAGGCATTCTTGGCGCATTCATGGCCGTGCTTCTGGGCGTTATTTCCATTCAGGGGACGGCAACGGCAGTTACAGACGGTGTCGCGATCAGAACTGCAAAATATGTTACCGGCAATTTTGTGCCGGTCGTGGGAAGAATGTTTACGGATGCAGCAGATACTGTATTGACTGCTTCCGTACTGATAAAAAATACAGTCGGTTTGGCCGGGGTCGCCATCATCCTGATGATTGCCGCTTTTCCTTCGGTGAAAATACTGATCATTGTTTTTGTCTATAAGCTTGCAGGTGCATTGCTTCAGCCTGTCGGCGACGGTCCCATTATTAATTGTCTTGATGCGATCAGCAAATGCATGATGTATGTTTTTGCGTCATTGGCAATTGTTTCTTTTATGTTTTTCCTGTGCATAACCATTGTCATTACATCAGGGAACGTTACTATGATGATTCGCTGATAGGGGGGAGCTTCGTGCAGATAATTTCGGAATGGGTAATCAATATCGTCATTTTTATTTTGCTGGCAATGATTGTGGACATGCTCCTTCCGGATTCGGCGATGAAAAAATATGTGAAGCTGGTTGTGGGGCTGCTGTTGATCTCCATTGTCGTAACACCCATATTTAAATTTCTGTCCAATGATTTTGATAAGGCCCTGGATTCATTTTTAAACAGTCAGAGTAATCCGGGCATTGCTTTGGAAAAAACAGCTGAGGAAAAAAAAAGAGAAATAGAAACATCACAGCATGCATATATATTAGAGCAAATGGCTGTCCAACTTAAAGAGAAAGCTGAAAAGGAGATGATTGAAAGTCATGGCATGACCATAACCGATATCGATATATCAAGTACTTCTTCTCCCGCGCAGGATCCGGAAAGCGTTTTAGAGTCTATTAAAAAAATAACGGTCCATATCGAGCCTATGTCGAAAAAAGAGTTGGTGGCCGAGGTGGAGCAAGTTTCAATCCAGATTAAGGACCCGCCGGGTAATGATAAAGCCGGCCGGGATGAAAAGATCAGGTCCACGCTCGCGAGCGAATGGGACGTGCCAGAATCGAAAATAGAATTGGTGGCGAAGGGAGGAACCGGTGATCCATGAGTAAAAATAACGGTCCTCTTGATTGGTTGAAAAGTTTATGGACAGAAGGCACTAAGGGAGATCCTTCACAAAAGAAAAACAATAAATTGTTTTACGTTCTCATTCTTGTGCTTGTGGGTGCGGCTTTAATGATCATCTCCGATTTATGGAAAACGGGGGAAGAAAAAGACTCAATAGCAGCGATGAAAGAACTGGAAGCCGGTGCTGATGATGAAGAAGCTTTTGGGAGAAAAAAGGATTCCGAAAACGGCATGAAAGAATTGGAAAATCAATATGAAAATCAATTGAAAGAAGCTCTTGAGCAAATAGTGGGCGTACATGATGTGACCGTTATTGTAAATGTGGAGGCTACCGAAAAAACAGTCTTGGAAAAAAACCTGACATTAAAAAATCAAACAACAGTGGAAGAAGACAAAGAGGGCGGAACTAGAAAAATAGAAGATCAATCAACTGAGGAGCAGCTTGTTCTGATCAAGGAAGGGGACAAAGAGGTTCCGTTTGTTCTCGAAACGAGAAAGCCGGAAGTTAAAGGTGTCCTTGTGGTAGCCGGCGGAGCCGAAAATATTCAGGTAAAAAAATGGATTGTAGAGGCGGTAACAAGAGGTCTTGAGGTTCCAAGTCATAAAGTGGCTGTCATGCCGAAAAAGTCAAAGGGGGATTCATAATGCTTTTGAAAAAACAGACAGTTTGGCTCCTGACCATGCTGAGCCTTGTCGTGGTACTGTCCGTATATTATGTCACATCCGATCCGGCCAAGAATGACTTGGCAACTGGTGGAAAAGAACAGGCTGCGGATGATATGGCAGCCAGTGATAAAGACATGAAGGTGATCACTGAGGCATCGGGAGACGAGGCCTTTGAGGCTGTCCGGCTGGAAGTCCAGGATAAACGAAGCAAGGAAATAGCAGATTTAACGGCTCAAGTAGCTTCTCCCGATTTGACTGCCGAGGAGAAAAATGAACTATATACAAAAATGCAGGATCTGCAAGCAATGGAAACAAAGGAGAAGACTTTAGAAAGCCTCATCAAGTCTCTTGGATACGATGATGCATTGGTCCGGACGGAAAATGATGAAATGCTCATTACGGTTAAAGCCAAAGAGCATTCCCGGGCAGATGCAGCCCGTATCCTTCAGGTGGTCAGGGAGGAAGTCGGTACACATACAGTTGCCACAGTCGAGTTTCAAACGAAATAGGAAATTGGCGGAGGGGAGGATTCCTGTCCGTCTTTCTTTTTGGCCTTGCCGTCTTGCTGAGCTTGTCGCCCCTAATCGGCCGCCCTTCGCTTTTTCTATTGATTTTTACTATTTATTTCTGTATATTAACCCTGTCGTCGTTGAATTTATATATCTTGTTATATTATGATATTAAGAGCTACTCATAATTTTTAAGGGGTGTCGTGTATGCTGAAGATTCAGGAAATCCGCGAAATTATAAAACTTATTGATCAATCAGACATTGAGGAGTTTGTCTATAAACATGATGGCTCAAAAATCGAATTGAAAAAAAGAGTAAACAGACCTGTTGAGGAGACGGTTCGCTATGTGACAGAGCAGGTTCAGGCACCGCAGCCTGTAATCCGCCAGGAAGCCGCACCTGAAGTGCCTGCGGTGGAAGCACCGGCAGCCGAAGCGACACCGGCACAGGAAGCTGAAAAAAGCAACTTACATAAAATCGTTTCACCGATGGTGGGAACTTTTTATCAGGCTCCCTCTCCCGACAGCGATCCATATGTGAAAGTTGGTTCAGAAGTCACTTCGGATTCCATCGTTTGCATTGTTGAAGCGATGAAGCTGTTCAATGAGATTGAAGCGGAAGTTGAAGGGAAAATAGCGGAAATACTTGTGAAGGATGGAGAGCTTGTAGAATATGGCCAGCCGCTATTTTTAGTTGAGCCCAAGTAAGGAGCGAAATACATGATCAAAAAACTTTTAATTGCAAACAGGGGAGAAATTGCCGTCCGTATCATACGTGCCTGTATGGAGCTGGACATAGAAACAGTCGCTGTTTATTCCGAAGCCGATAAAGAGGCGCTGCACGTGCAGTTGGCGGATGAAGCCTATTGCATCGGGCCGGTCGTCTCCAAAGACAGCTATTTGAACTCGGCCAATGTCATCAGTGTAGCCAAACTGACGGAATGTGACGCCATTCACCCCGGCTATGGGTTTTTGGCGGAAAATGCGGATTTTGCAGAGCTTTGCCGCGAGTGCAATATCATATTTGTCGGTCCCAGCCCGGAAGCCATAACGAAAATGGGAACGAAGGATGTGGCCCGTTCAACGATGAAAGCTGCCGGTGTGCCGATTGTACCCGGATCGGACGGAATTGTTGAAACAATGGATGAAGCAAAGAAAATAGCCGGGGAAATCGGATATCCCGTGATCATCAAAGCCACAGCAGGCGGCGGGGGCCGCGGAATCCGTGTGGCCAAAACGGAAGAAGAGCTGATCAAAGGAATTGAAATCACCCAGCAGGAGGCTGCTGTCGCATTCGGAAACCCAGGGGTGTATATTGAAAAATATATCGATGATTTCCGCCATGTTGAAATCCAGGTGCTGGCTGATACCCATGGAAACACTATCCATTTGGGAGAGAGGGACTGTTCCATCCAGCGGAGGCTCCAAAAGCTGCTGGAAGAAACTCCGTCGCCCGCGCTGACACCGGAAATGCGGGAAAAAATGGGGCAGGCAGCTGTAAAGGCGGCAGAAGCGGTTGATTATACCGGTGCGGGAACAGTGGAGTTTATTTTTGACCACAGAAATCAGGAATTTTACTTCATGGAAATGAACACGCGAATTCAGGTAGAGCATCCCGTTACCGAAATGGTGACAGGGATTGACCTAATAAAAGAGCAGATCTATATTGCATCAGGCAAAGAGCTGTCCGTGAAACAGGAAGAAATCGAATTTAACGGCTGGTCTATTGAATGCCGGATCAACGCTGAAAACCCTGAAAAAGGCTTTATGCCTTCAGCAGGGAAAATAGAGATGTACCTGCCCCCGGGAGGCATGGGAGTACGTGTGGATTCAGGTGTATACCCTGGTTATACGATCCCGCCTTACTACGACTCCATGATTGCCAAACTGATCACCTACGGTTCCACAAGGGAAGAAGCCATTGCGAGAATGAAACGTGCGCTTGAGGAGTTCATCATCGAAGGGGTTTACACGACGATTCCTTTCCACCTGCAGCTTCTTGAAAATGAAACGTTTGTAGGCGGAGATTTCAACACAAAGTTCCTGGAACTGCATCCTGTCATGAATAAAAAATAAACCGGAGGTGCTTTTAATGGAAGAAAAATTAACCATGCTTGAAATGACGCAGGAAAACGGCCAAGATTATGGCAAGATTGAAATAGCCCCTGAAGTGATTGAAGTAATTGCCGGTATTGCCGCTTCTGAAGTGGAAGGCGTCGCCCAAATGAGGGGCAACTTTGCATCCGGAGTTGTTGAAAGGCTTGGAAAGAAAAACCACGGAAAAGGAATCCGGGTGGAACTTTCGGAAGAAGGAATCATTGTCGATGTATTTTGTCTGATGAATTTCGGCGTCTCCATTCCGGCCGTCGCCCAAAAAGTGCAGGACAATATCCGCCAGGCATTGCTCAACATGACGGCACTTGAAGTTGAAGAAGTGAATATTCATATTGTTGGTGTGACATTCGATCAAGGCAAACAGGAATCTGAAGAAGAATTTGAGACGGAATAGACCAGGCCAAAGGTGAAACCCCTTTGGCATTTTTAAATGGTGGACCGAATGCTTGTTTTTCTTCTTGTGTGGTAAACTAAGAAAAACCCAAAGGGCACCAAATGCCTATATTAAAGGAGCTTTTTTGATAATGAAAAGAAGAGAAGCGCGCGAAAAAGCTTTACAGGCTTTATTTCAAATAGATATGAGCGGCATTCCTCCCGAAGAGGCTCTGGAGAATGTACTGCAGGAAGGACAATCCGATGGCTTTTTGCAGGATTTGATTATTGGTACTGCCGCCAATTTAAAAGAAATTGACGAAGAAATCAGCCGCTGTCTGAAAAAGTGGTCCATTGACCGCCTTGGCAAGGTTGACTTGAATGTACTTCGGATCGGCACGTATGAATTGAAATTTACCGAAGTTCCTCCAAATGTGGCCATCAATGAAGCGATTGAAGTGGCAAAAACATTCGGAGATGAAAAATCGGGACAGTTTGTAAATGGAATATTATCGAAAATCAAAGGAGAAGAGTAGAAAAGGAGGGCCAACAATGACAGCCGAGTTGATCGACGGGAAAAAAATATCGCAGGAAATTAGAAAAGGGCTTGAAAAAGAAGTAGCTGAATTGACAGCCAAAGGAATGAAACCTGGACTTGCGGTCATTTTGGTAGGGGATAATCCTGCCTCAAGAACCTATGTGACATCCAAACAAAAAAGCTGCAGGGCCATCGGAATGGAATCAGTATTGATTGAATATCCCGCTGATGTCAGTGAAAAAGAGCTCCTTGACAAAATTACGGAATTGAATGCTGATGACAGCATTCATGGGATATTGGTCCAGCTCCCGATCCCTCCGCACATTTCGGAAACAAAAGTCATAGAAACCATTTCCCCGGAAAAAGATGTTGATGGCTTCCATCCCATTAACATTGGAAAAATGATGACCGGCCAAGATACATTTTTGCCATGTACCCCATTTGGTGTCATGGAAATGCTAAAATACATTGGAATCAACCCTGAAGGCAAGCATGCTGTCATCATCGGCAGAAGCAATATCGTGGGGAAACCGATGGGGCAATTGCTGTTGAATGAAAATGCCACGGTCACATATTGTCACTCAAGAACAAGTGATTTGCAGTCTTTTACAAAACAGGCAGATATATTGGTTGCTGCCGTCGGGAGAGCGAAAATGGTCAAAGCGGAACATATTAAACAAGGTGCAGTGATCATAGATGTCGGCATGAATAAAGATGAGCATGGCAAATTATGCGGAGATGTGGACTTTGAAGACGTAAAAGACAAGGCAGCTTATTTAACGCCTGTTCCCGGCGGGGTTGGCCCGATGACAATCACAATGCTGTTGTACAATACAGTGAAATCGGCACAAAATCGTTTAAATGATCGCAATGGCAATTAAATAATAGTAGAATATAAGGTGAACTGGTAGAAAAGCTGTCAGCTATAACAAAGGGACAGCTTTTTTGTTGAATCGCGAAAGGCGGCAGTTTGGATATGAGAAAACCGCAATATTTGACGGTAAAAGCTTTAACAAAATACATAAAAAGAAAATTCGATGCAGATCCCCACTTGGAGCAGGTGTATGTAAAGGGAGAAGTCTCCAACTTTAAAAGGCACTCAAGCGGGCATATGTATTTTACATTGAAAGATGAAGATGCCAGGATCATGGCCGTCATGTTTGCCAGGTTTTCTTCCGGAATGAAGTTTATCCCTGAAAATGGCATGCACGTTCTTCTCAGAGGGAACGTAAGTGTCTATGAAATGAGCGGCCAATATCAAATCTATGTGCAGGAGATGCTGCCCGATGGAATAGGCGAGCTTTTTCTTGCTTTTGAGCAGTTGAAAGAAAAACTTGGAAAAGAGGGGCTGTTTTCACAGGAATCCAAGAAGCCCATACCGGCGTTTCCAAAGGTGATCGGCATTATCACATCCCCGACAGGTGCAGCAATACGGGATATTATCACCACGATCAAACGCCGCTATCCTTTGGGAAAGATACTGGTCATCCCTGCCCTGGTACAGGGGAAAAATGCTTCAAAGTCGATAGCGGATGCAATCCAAAGAGCAAATGCAGAGACCGTCGCCGATGTTTTGATAGTCGGACGCGGCGGAGGGTCCATGGAAGAGCTATGGGCATTTAATGAAGAGATTGTGGCCAGGGCTATTTTTCAATCCGGCATCCCTGTCATCTCGGCTGTCGGCCATGAAACAGATGTGACAATAGCGGACTTTGTTGCCGATCTCAGGGCTGCTACTCCGACAGCGGCAGCCGAATTGGCAGTCCCTCACATTGAAGATCTCATGGAGCAGCTTCTGCAGCGCAAAACCCGGCTTTACCAAGCCATGGGAACTATCATCAAAACAAGGCGCAATCAATTGAATTACATGGAGCAGTCATATATTTTGAGGAACCCGCACAAGCTGTATGAGCAAAAATGGCAGCTGCTTGATCAGAGGAAGGAAACTCTTAACGCAGCGCATAACCATATTATTTTACATAAGAACAGCCGTTATGCAGAGCTGCGGGACAGACTCGCAAGAAACCATCCTTCTGCTCTCGTGGAAGTGAATAGGGAAAGGGCTGCAAGAGCTGAAAAGAGGCTCCAGCAGGAAATGCGTGCGGCCATAAGAGCGAAAATCACTGAGTTTATGGGAAAAACGGCTACGCTTGATGCGCTTAATCCATTAAGTATACTTCGCAGAGGTTTCAATATAGCGCATACGGAAGAAGGAAAACTGGTCAAAAGTGTCCGGCAGGCAGAAATCGGAGATCCATTGATGTTGACACTGGCGGATGGAAGATTATATTGTACAATCGATAACAAAGAAGAGGGTGCGAAAGAATGAGCGGGAAACTGACTTTTGAGGAAGCCCTTGAGCAGCTTGAAATGATCATAAAAAGGCTGGAAGAAGGGGACATTCCATTGGAAGAAGCGCTTGAAATATATCAAAAGGGGATGGAGCTGTCCAAAGCCTGCCATGATAAGCTAAAATATGCCGAGGAAAAATTGACGAAAGTTTTAACAGAGAACGGTGAAGAGGAATTCTATGTCAGTGAGGAGGATCAAGCTTGACGGATACTTTAAATATCTTCATGGAAAAACACAAGGAAATTTTAAACAAAGAATTGAAGAATCGCATCTCCAAGCTCGATACTCCGCCCAAATTGAAGGAAGCAATGGCATATTCCCTTGATGCCGGAGGAAAAAGGATCAGGCCGCTTCTTCTTTTTGCAGTGATAGACTCATTCGGAAAAGATACGGCTGCCGGTCTGTCAACGGCTGCTGCCTTGGAAATGATCCATACTTATTCATTGATTCATGATGATCTGCCGAGTATGGATAATGACGATGTTAGAAGGGGAAAGCTGACAAACCATAAAGTGTTCGGTGAAGGGATGGCTATTTTGGCAGGCGATGGACTCCTGACATTCGCCTTCCAGTTAATCTCCGGGGATCAATATTTGCAAGACGGGCAAAAGGTGGAGCTGCTCCATTTACTGTCCAAATGTGCAGGGCCGGAAGGTATGGTCGCAGGCCAGGTTGCAGATATGGAAGGTGAAAATAAAGAACTCGGCATAGATGAACTGGAATATATCCATACACATAAAACCGGCAAGCTTTTGACGTTCAGTGTTCTCGCAGGAGCCACCATAGGCGGTGCAGACCGCAGGCAGATGGAAAGTTTTGAACAGTTTTCGCACCATTTGGGGCTGAGTTTTCAAATCAGTGATGACATTCTGGATGTGACTGGGGATGAGGAGCTGATGGGAAAGCCGGTAGGAAGTGACACCGGGAGACATAAAAGCACATACCCGTCGGTACTTACACTTAAAGGTGCCAAGGAGCATCTTTCCCTCCACATAAAAGAGGCGAAGAAAGCACTTGGCCAAACAAATTTAAATACTGAAATACTGAGTCGAATCACCGACCTGATAGCCGACCGCACCCATTAATACTAATGTTTGTGTTGAAACACCGGTTATGATATAATTTTACGCAGATTATCGGATGGTGCAGTATTCTAGTCGGCCTACCGGTTCTGAAGGTGAGCCTAAAAATTCACTAAAGGGCACATCGATGAAGTTCCTTGTTCCGGCTTGAGGAGCCCAGCCTTGGGTCGGAGCTGGGAGTAAAGGTATAAGGGCGATCCGCAAAGGCATGTGGGCGTAGACCCTTTTACCGCGGAGGCTTCGCTTTGTTCGGCTGGCTTAAATGCATTGCTCGAAAGCGAAGTATAGACCTGCAACGTGATGAAGGGCATCACTAGCAGCGTAGCCTGCCTTGAGTGAAACATGAGGGGATTATGGTTATAAGAAGGCGGCCCGGTTGGCCATCGGTGCTGTTTTCTTCAGCCCATATGAAATCAGTTTTGCAAAAGAGGCTAGGAACCAGGTTAAAGGCTGTTGGGGAAATCTCCTAGACTGTTCCAAGGGACATATGAAGGGGATTATAGTGCGGACTAAGTGGCAATCCAGTCTGGCATTTGGCGACAATGCCAAGATGGGTTTAAAGGGAAACCGCCGTCATGGCGACATACGGTACCTGTCTGGGAAAACCTACTGGACCTAAGCCGTAATTTTTACTCTTCTTATGACCATCCGAGTTAATGAAGAAGAACGGTGAATGAACGTTTGTTATGAATGAATTGATAAAAAATTCCATAAAATGGAGTATTAGCATTGCCGTTATCACTTTTGTGTTAGCGGCTATTTTTTCAATTGCTTCTAACGGTGTCCTGATTGGGTTATCGTGGACTTATGGCCTTCTTGTTGTTCTATTTATTGTATTAATCGGGATCTTTTTTGATATGATTGGGATTGCTGCAGCTGCTGCAAATGAAACGCCATTCCATTCAATGGCTTCAAGAAAGATATACGGCGCTAAACATTCCATCCGGATTGTGAGGAATGCCGACCGTGTGGCAAGCTTTTGCAATGATGTCATAGGGGACATATCCGGCATCATCAGCGGAACGGCTTCCGCGCTTGTTGTTATCCAAATCGCCCAAAGCGCCGGCCTGTCCAGCAATCTTTCGGCCGAATACGCAATCAACGTTGGGCTGACAAGCCTTATTGCAGCACTGACAGTAGGGGGAAAGGCGCTCGGCAAATCTTTTGCCATTACCCACTCACGCGATATCATTTTTCATGTGGGAAAGGTAATGCAATTTCTTGAAGAAAGACTCCATCTCCCAATTATTAAAGACAATAAGAAGAAAAAGCCGAAGCAAAAAAACAAGAAACGAAAGTGAGTGATCCTTTTGGATCTCATGTCAATTAAAGATCCTTCTTTTCTTAAAGATCTTAATAAGGAACAATTGGAGGAACTGAGCTCCAGCATACGGCGCTTCCTCATTGAAACATTATCAAAAACCGGCGGACATATCGGTCCGAATCTGGGAGTGGTCGAGCTGACCATCGCCCTCCATAAATGCTTTGACAGCCCAAAAGACAAGATACTTTGGGATGTCGGCCACCAATCCTACGTGCATAAAATCTTGACGGGAAGGGCCGGCCAATTTGATACTTTGCGCCAATATAAAGGGTTATGCGGATTTCCTAAGATGTCGGAAAGCGAACATGATGTATGGGAAACGGGCCACAGCTCCACATCTTTATCCGCAGCCATGGGAATGGCGATCGCCAGGGATGTAAAAAAAGAGGACAATTATGTGATTCCAGTCATAGGAGATGGAGCCCTTACCGGTGGAATGGCTTTGGAGGCTTTGAACCATATCGGGCATGAACAAAAAGACATGATTGTCGTGCTGAATGACAATGAAATGTCCATTGCGCCAAATGTAGGGGCGTTGCATAATGTTCTCGGACGGCTCCGGACAGCCGGGAAATATAAATGGGCAAAAGAAGAGCTTGATTATTTACTGAAAAAGATTCCTGCTGTTGGCGGGAAGCTGGCTGCCACTGCCGAAAAGGTGAAAGACAGTTTAAAATACATGCTTGTTTCCGGCATATTTTTTGAAGAAATGGGCTTTACCTACCTTGGCCCTGTCGATGGACACGATTATGATGCATTATTTGAAAACCTCGCCTATGCGAAAAAAACAAAAGGCCCTGTCCTTTTGCATGTTATTACAAAAAAAGGGAAAGGGTACAGCCCTGCTGAACATGATAAAATCGGAACTTGGCATGGGACAGGCCAGTATAAAATTGAAACAGGAGACTTTATTAAACCTGTCAACACTCCGCCTTCATGGAGCGCTCTGATAAGTGAAACCGTCAGGAAGCTTGCGAGGAAGGATGAACGCATTGTAGCCATCACACCGGCCATGCCGGTCGGTTCGAAACTCGAAGGTTTCGCTTCCGAGTTTCCGGACCGGATGTTTGATGTCGGGATAGCGGAGCAGCATGCCGCTACGATGGCAGCAGGTCTGGCCACACAAAAAATGAAGCCTTTTTTGGCTATATATTCCACTTTTTTGCAAAGAGCCTATGATCAGGTGCTGCATGATATTAGCAGGCAGAACTTGAACGTTTTTATTGGCGTTGATCGTGCCGGCCTTGTCGGTGCTGACGGCGAGACGCATCAGGGCGTATTTGATATAGCTTTTTTACGAAATTTGCCGAATATGGTCTTAATGATGCCAAAAGATGAAAACGAAGGCCAGCATATGGTTAACACGGCTTTGAAATATGACGACGGTCCGATTACACTGCGTTTTCCCCGAGGCAACGGCTGCGGGGTGCCTATGGACGAAGAGTTGAAAAAAATTCCTATCGGATCCTGGGAAGTGTTGAGAAAGGGGAAAGATGCCGCCATTTTGACATTCGGCACGACAATTCCCATGGCACTTGAAGCAGCCAATCGTTTGGAAAAACAAGGCATATCCGTTCAGGTCGTGAATGCGCGATTCATCAAACCAATGGATGAAGCCATGCTGCACGACATTTTTCAAGCGCATATGCCTATCCTTACAATTGAAGAAGCCGTCCTTCAAGGCGGGTTCGGAAGTGCTGTTTTGGAGTTTGCTCATGACCATGGCTACCACCATGCATTCATTGACCGCCTCGGTATTCCCGACCGATTTATCGAACACGGAAGTGTCAAGGAGCTTCTGAATGAAATCGGATTGACACCGGACAATATAGTAGTCAAAATAAAGTCGCTTTTGCCAAAGAAGCAAAAAAGGGCCTGAACAGATGAAAGCAAGAAAGCAAAGACTTGACGTTTTACTGGTTGAAAGAGGATTGATCGAAACAAGGGAGAAAGCAAAAAGGGCCGTCATGGCGGGGCTTGTATTTTCAAATGAAACAAGGTTGGATAAACCGGGGGAGAAAGTGAATGATGATATTCCGCTGAAGGTCAAAGGCAGCATGATGCCGTATGTGAGCAGAGGCGGATTAAAGCTGGAAAAGGCATTAAATGCGTTTGATCTCTCGGTCAAAGACAAAGTCGTGCTGGATATTGGGGCGTCAACAGGAGGATTCACAGACTGTGCGCTCCAGCACGGTGCCAAAATGTCCTATGCACTTGACGTAGGATACAATCAGCTCGCATGGAAGCTTCGCCAGGACGACCGGGTGGTTGTAATGGAAAGGACAAACTTCAGGTACGTTACCCCTGAAGACTTCCCTGGTGAAAAACCGGATTTCGCTTCCATTGATGTCTCATTCATTTCCCTGAGGTTAATATTGCCCGTTTTAAAAAATCTGCTCGTTCCGCACAGCGATGTTGTCGCTTTGATCAAACCGCAGTTTGAAGCAGGAAAAGAGCAGGTCGGAAAAAAAGGCATTGTCCGCGATCCGAAGATTCATGAAGAAGTCATCCGCAGAATCAAGGACATGGCGATTGCTGAAGGCTATGATATCATGGACCTTTCCTTCTCCCCCATTACAGGCGGAGAAGGAAATATTGAATTTTTAATCCACTTGAGGTGGGAAGGCGGCCGGAACACCGGAACTGATAAGAGCCCGGTAACGGCAGCGGATGTGGTCAAAGAGGCCCATGGGGCATTTGAATAAAATAAATGGGGAAAAGGGGTAATCTAAAGAAGATTGCCCTTTTTTCGGTGTTAAAGAATGTACAAATTGGCCTGGGTCATCCGATAGGCAGGCGCTTGCGCCTTTGTTTTTGGTTCATTATAATACTTGATAGTGAACGTATAAAAATACAAAATGCTGTAAATGTAATGAGGTGAATATATTGAGCAAAGGACGGCGGCATTTAAAAATCCGTGAAGCGATTGGAAACAATGAAATAGAAACTCAGGATGAACTGGTTGATTACCTTAAAAATCAGGGCTTCAATGTGACACAGGCGACAGTATCGCGCGATATAAAAGAATTGCACCTTGTAAAAGTGCCATTGCCCGATGGCCGGTACAAATATAGTCTCCCGGCGGACCAGCGTTTTAACCCGCTGCAAAAATTAAAGCGGTCGCTGACTGACTCGTTTGTCAGCATCGATAACTCGGAAAACCTTTTGGTGCTGAAAACGCTTCCTGGAAACGCCCAGGCGATTGGAGCGTTGATTGATAATCTAGATTGGGATGAAATTATGGGGTGTATATGCGGGGATGATACATGCCTCATCATATGCCGGACACGGGAAAACGCCGAAGATATCAATGACCGATTTGTAAACATGCTTTAATAGGGGTGAAGCCTTTGTTACAGGAGTTGACGATCAGAAATTTTGCAATCATTGACCAGATTTCCATTTCATTTTCTGAAGGCCTGACGGTTTTGACCGGGGAAACAGGGGCTGGAAAATCCATTATCATTGATGCGGTCCATTTATTGGTCGGGGGCCGCGGGTCCTCGGAATACGTCCGGCATGGCGCGCCAAAAGCGGAAATTGAAGGTCTATTTTTCATCCATGATAATCATCCCTGCTATGCAAAAGCTGCCGATTTGGGCATTGAAATCGAAGAGGGGATGCTTATTCTGCGCCGTGAAATTTCAAGCGGCGGAAAGAGCGTCTGCCGGATCAACGGAAAGCTTGTGACATTGACGGTTTTGAGAGATCTCGGCGGAACGCTGATCGATATCCACGGCCAGCATGAGCATCAGGAATTGATGAATGAATCCATGCATTTATTTCTTCTTGATGAATTTGGCAAGGAGGAAATAGCGAAGAATCTTGTCGCTTACCGCAAAAAGTACGCTGAATTGGTCGAAATAGAAAAGAAAATCAATGAACTGAGCAAAAATGAACAGCAGATGGCACACAGGCTGGACCTTTTGCAGTTCCAGGTCCAAGAGATTGAAAAAGCCGGTTTGAAACTGAACGAAGATGAAAGGCTTGAGGAAGAAAAGAAACGTCTGGTCAATTACGAAAAGCTGTTTGAATCGCTGAAAGCCGGGTATGAAAATCTGCATGAGGATCAAAAAGGCTTGGATTTTGTCGGACAGGCTATGAATTTCATGGAAACGGCAGCCGAAATAGACAACAGATACAAGGAAATGTTCGAGTCGATCTCAAACAGTTTTTATTTGCTTGAAGATACGGCAAGTGCATTGAGGAATGAACTTGATTTATTGGAGTTTGATCCGCACAGATTGGACGAAATTGAAACGCGGCTGAATGAAATTAACCAGCTTAAAAGGAAATACGGCTTTACCGTAGGGGATATTCTTGAGTATCTGGAAAAGATAAAAGAAGAATCAGAGTCAATCATCCACCGAGACAGCCGGATTGAACAGCTCCAAGCGGAACGGACATCCATTAGGGAAGAAGTCCTGAAGCTCGGTAACAAGTTAAGCCTGCTGCGCAAAAAATGGGCAGAAAAACTAAGGAGCGCCATTCATAAGGAATTAAAGGGGCTGTACATGGATAAGACCGTTTTTGATGTAGTATTTCGCAAACAGGATGAAAATATGAACGGAATGGATGACGTGCAATTTTATCTTTCCACGAATCCGGGAGAACCTTTGAAGCCTTTATCAAAAGTGGCATCGGGAGGCGAGTTGTCAAGAATCATGCTGGCACTTAAAACGATTTTTTCGAAAAGGGTCACTTCCGTTATCTTCGATGAAGTAGATACCGGTGTCAGCGGTCGTGTGGCCCAGGCCATGGCCGAAAAGATTCATCATATTTCCAAATACTCGCAAGTGCTTTGTATATCGCATTTGCCGCAGGTAGCGGCAATGGCTGATACTCACTTGCTTATATCGAAAAAAATCACTGACGGAAGAACCCGGACAGTGATTAAAAACCTTAATGAAGCCGAGAAAATAAATGAAATCGGCCGCATGATCTCCGGTACTGAAATCACTTCAATTACGAAAAAGCATGCCAAGGAACTGGTTGAGTCTGCCTATACATTGAAAAACGGTTAAAACGCTTGAAATCCTATCCTTCAATGGGCATCTTTTTTTCCCGCTCCCGGTTATAAATGCCCGCCGGTGAGGTCAAATTATAACTGTGGACTAGAAGGCGAGGAGAGTGAAATGGACATATGAAAGATCGACTAAGACAAATGACAGGTGGAATTCTCCTTGTTTCACTTCTTCTTCTAGGCTTTTCCAATCCTTTTCAGCAATTTATTAATATGCCTTCAAATATTACATTGCTGGAAGGGCAGGAGCATGTGATTTCTAAAGGCGAAGCCGTCACGGCGATGGCGGATTCCCCCGAAAGCTTCTCATACTCGGAACAGGCAAATTCCGTTTCATTAACTGCTGAAACTCCTGGAAAGGACGAGCTTTTTCTACAAATTGCCGGCCTGCCCGTAAAAAAAGTTGATGTGAATGTCCTGAAAAATTTTAAGGTTTTTCCTGGCGGCCAATCCATCGGCGTAAGGCTTAATACGCTGGGAGTCCTTGTTGTCGGCCATCATCTGGTTTCGACAAAAGATGCCAAGGCCTCTCCCGGGGAAGAGGCAGGAATTCAGGTAGGGGACATTATTACAAAAATCAACGGAAAGAAGATTGAAAAAATGGAACAGGTGGCCCCGTTTGTAGAAGATGCTGGAAAGAGCGGAAAAGCGCTTGATTTGACCGTGCAGCGTGAAAAAGAACAATTTCAAACAAAGCTGCTGCCGTTGAAGGATGAAAAGGAACAAGAATATAAATTGGGTTTATATATAAGGGACTCGGCCGCTGGAATCGGAACGATGACTTTTTATGAACCGAAATCAAAAAAATACGGGGCTTTGGGCCATGTTATTTCAGATATAGACACAAAAAAACCAATTGTTGTTGATAACGGACAAATCGTAAACTCTACGGTAACTTCGATCGAAAAAGGGAAAAATGGCAATCCCGGTGAAAAATTGGCGCGTTTTTCGGGTAACCGTGAAGTAATTGGCAACATCACTTTAAACAGCCCGTTCGGGATATTTGGAAAACTAAACAAAGACATTAAAAATGGAGCAATGGACAAAGAAATGCCTATCGGATTATCCCATCAGGTAAAAGAAGGACCGGCAAAAATATTGACTGTCGTTGAAGGAGATCAAGTGGAGCCTTATGATATCGAGATAGTCAGTACCATTCCCCAAAAATTTCCGGCTACTAAAGGAATGGTCATTAAAGTGACAGACAAACGCCTATTGAATAAAACAGGCGGGATTGTTCAAGGGATGAGCGGAAGCCCGATTATACAGGACGGAAAATTAATCGGGGCAGTCACCCACGTTTTTGTAAATGATCCGACCTCCGGCTATGGTGTCCATATCGAATGGATGCTGCATGAAGCGGGAATTGATATTTATGAACAACAAAACTTGGATAAAGTTGGTTGAGGGCACACGCCCTCTTTTTTTATAAAGAAAATTCGACAATGTTAGTAAATTTTATCTAAAAAAGGCGAATTCAGTTGAAAATATTAGCAAATAAAAGCATTTATTGTTTTTTTTCCTTCTTTTGAAAGATTTTAGAGGAATTTAACTTTCATTGGCGTATTTGTTTGTTAGAATATAGTAAAAGCAATCTTTATTCTTTTTTATAATGGGGAGGAAGAGAATTGAATAAAATAAAAGTCGTACTTGCTGATGATAACCGTGAGCTTGTTTCTTTATTGGAGGACTATATGTCAACACAGCCGGATATTGAAGTGATTGGAACCGCTCACAACGGACAGGAGTGCCTGGATTTATTGGGGAAGGTGGAGCCGGATGTATTGGTATTGGACATTATCATGCCTCACTTGGACGGTCTGGGAGTTCTTGAAAGATTGCGGAATTCCGACATCCGATTTCCAAATGTCATTATGCTGACAGCCTTCGGCCAGGAAGATGTGACGACAAAAGCAGTGGAACTCGGTGCATCTTATTTCATTCTCAAGCCGTTTGACATGGAATATTTGGCGAATCATATTCGCGGGGTCAGTGAAAAGGGGATGCCTTCCTTTAAGTCAACCCCGCATTCTAAAACCCATGAAGAGAAAAAACCACAAAATCTTGAAGCGAGCATCACATCGGTCATCCACGAAATTGGGGTGCCGGCACACATTAAGGGGTATTTATATTTGCGTGAAGCCATTTCAATGGTCTATCACGATATTGAGCTTCTTGGAGCCATCACGAAAGTACTTTACCCGGACATTGCAAAGGAATTCAATACTACGGCCAGCCGGGTTGAAAGGGCGATACGCCATGCTATCGAGGTCGCCTGGAGCCGCGGGAATATAGATGCCATTTCCTCCTTATTCGGCTATACGGTCAGCATGTCAAAGGCTAAGCCGACAAATTCGGAATTCATTGCAATGGTTGCGGATAAATTGCGGCTGGAGCATAAAGCTTCGTGAATTCGCTAAATCATCTTTGGCGCATATAATGCCTAAAAAGGGTATGATGTAAATATCCTACTTTAGGCGGTGAGCAGATGACGTTTATTTTTGCACATCGGGGATCTGCCGGGACTCACCCGGAAAATACGATGGAAGCCTTTTTAGCCGCAGAAATGGATGGGGCAGACGGAATTGAGCTGGATGTACAATTAACGGCGGATGGGGAAATCGTCGTGATTCACGATCTAACTGTCGACAGAACCACGAATGGGAGCGGTTTTGTCAACGAGCTTACTTTCAACGAGCTGTCCAAACTGAAGGCCAATTTCCATTCCCTCCATTTTTTTAAAAAAAGCTGCCGGATTCCTTCTTTGCGCGAAGTGTTTGAATGGCTGGAAGGCAATCATCTTTTATGTAATATCGAGCTGAAAAATGCTGTCAATCCATATAGGGGCATGGAAGAAATGGTTATTGAGCTGGTGCATGAGTTTTGCCTGGAAAAGAGGGTGATCATCTCCTCGTTCAACCACAAATCGCTTGTTCTCAGCAGGGAAATCGAACCTGGAATCACAACAGCCCCATTATACAATGAAGTTTTATACAAGCCTTGGGACTATGCAGCGTCCCTTGGGGCAGGCGGCATTCATCCGAAACTGAAATCAATTTCCGATAGGGAAATCATGGACACAATGGCATGCGGCATTGCTGTCAGGCCATATACAGTAAATAAAGAGAAAGACATGAAGAGGCTCTTTGCCATCAATTGCTCAGGCCTGATTACCGATTATCCGGGGAAAGCCTACCGGTTAAGGGAGCAATATCAATAATAAAAGATCTGCAAGCTTTTCGCAGATCTTTTATTATTGATATGTCCAGCTTCGACGGACAGGAGGTGCTAGTGCAGGCGAAGCGACAGGACGTCGCTGCTTGAGCCTGCCGACGGACAGAAGGTCCTAGTGCCGCCGTTCCCTTTTCTTGAAACGGTCCTGAACTTTGTTTCTTTTTCGGTCACGGTGTAAAATAAAGCCGCCGATAAATCCTAATCCTATGAGAAAGAAAAGCAGGCCGCCGAGAAATTGCATCCATAAATATGGAAAAGGACGCTGTAAAACGCCAAACAACATATCTCTCATTAATTTTATGCCATATCCTGCCAATAGGCCGGGCAGGACCAGCAATAGGAGTGCTATAATTCGAGCCATGGAAATCTCCTTATCAATATTATCTCAAAAAAATCATATCTTAACGGAATCATTTGTCAAGCATCGAGCTTTTCGCTACAATCAATTGTAAAATAATAAACTTTTTGGGCCGGACATTTTTCTAATATAAAACCGGCCATTATAAATAGGTTTGGAATAAAAAATAAAAACGGGGTGAGCTTGTGAAAATATTTGAAACGATGGCCCGGGATGATTATGAGCAATTATTGTTTTGCCAGGATGAACAGTCGGGGTTAAAAGCGATCATAGCCATACATGACACGACGCTTGGACCGGCTCTCGGCGGGACAAGGATGTGGACCTATGACAATGAAGAGGCTGCAATCAATGATGCATTGCGCCTTGCCAAAGGCATGACCTATAAGAATGCGGCGGCCGGTTTGAATCTTGGCGGCGGGAAAGCCGTTATTATCGGTGATCCGAAAAAAGACAAAAACGAAGAGATGTTCAGGGCCTTCGGCCGGTTTATTCAAGGATTGAACGGCCGTTACATAACAGCTGAAGATGTAGGGACTACTGTAGAGGATATGGATCTCATCTATGAGGAGACAAATTTTGTCACGGGGTCTTCCGCCTTCGGCTCTTCCGGAAACCCTTCACCGGTAACTGCCTACGGGTGTTTTGTCGGCATGAAAGCAGCGGTGAAGGAGGCGTTTGGCTCCGATTCGGTAGAAGGAAAGACTGTTGCTGTACAGGGTGTCGGAAACGTTGCATTTGAGCTTTGCCGGCATTTGCACGAAGAGGGTGCCAGGCTGATCGTTACAGACATTAATAAAGAGGCGGTCCGCCGGGCTGTAGAAGCCTTCGATGCAAAAGCAGTGGATCCCGGAGATATATACGGAGTGGAGGCAGATATTTTTGCGCCTTGTGCGCTTGGTGCCATCATCAATGATCAAACGATTCCTCAGCTTAAAGCGAAAGTGATAGCCGGCTCTGCAAATAACCAACTGAAGGAACCCCGCCATGGGGACATTATCCATGAAAAAGGAATTGTATATGCGCCTGATTATGTTTTAAATGCCGGCGGAGTCATAAATGTTGCCGATGAACTCCACGGCTATAACCAAGAGCGTGCGCTTAAGAAAGTCGAAACAATCTACAATAATGTTGAAAAGGTCATTAACATCTCCAAGCGCGATCGTATCCCCACATACGTGGCCGCAGACCGGATGGCAGAGGAACGGATAGAAACGTTACGGAAATCAAGAAGCCAATTTTTACTTAATGATAAGCATATTCTGTACAATAGAATTTAAAGATGTTTAAATGGGCAAAAGCGGAGTGAAACACTTCAAGCTTACGCATGGCATGATCGACTCGGTTTTGAAATAAGGGGGGCACTCAGATGGCTCATGAGTATGATGTGGTGATAATTGGAGGGGGTACAGGCGGATATGTGGCTGCCATCCGGGCTTCACAGCTCGGTTTGAAAACGGCAATCGTCGAAAAAGAAGCCCTCGGGGGAACATGTTTACATAAAGGCTGCATTCCGAGCAAGGCATTGCTCCGCAGTGCGCAAGTGTTCAGCACTGTAAAACAAAGTGAAGATTTCGGGGTTGAGACAGAAAAAGCGATCTTGAATTTCAAAAAGGTCCAGCAGAGAAAAGCGGGTATCGTTGACCGGCTGTATAAGGGTGTCCAACATTTGATGAAAAAAGGAAAAATAGATGTCTATGATGGTTTTGGGCGGATATTGGGACCCTCCATCTTTTCTCCGCTTCCCGGAACTGTATCGGTTGAGATGACAGATGGCAGCGAAAACGAAATGCTTGTCCCCAAAAACGTCATCATTGCAACGGGGTCACGCACAAAATCACTTCCGGGACTGGACATTGACGGTACATATATTATTACATCCGACGAAGCCCTTGAGATGGAGCAGCTTCCAAGGTCAATGATTATCATCGGCGGCGGGGTGATCGGCATTGAGTGGGCATCAATGCTTGCAGATTTCGGTGTGGAAGTGACAATCCTTGAATATGCCGAACAATTACTGCCCTCCGAAGATCAGGAAGTGTCCAAAGAATTGGAGCGCCTTTTTAAAAAGAAAAAAATCAATGTGGTGACAAGGGCGAAAGTGCAGCCGGACACATTTATGAAGGATGGCGGCTTTGCAAAAATCTCGGCTGAAGTCGATGGCCGGTTCAAAGAGTTTACAGGAGAAAAAATTCTTGTTGCCGTCGGAAGGAATCCGAACTCTGATAATATCGGACTTCAGAACACGGATATTGAATTGGACAACGGGTTTATCAAGGTAAACGAATATTATCAAACAAAGGAATCTCATATATATGCTATAGGAGATGTCATTGGGGGATTGCAGCTGGCGCACGCCGCCTCCCATGAAGGTATAAAGGCAGCAGAGCACATTGCAGGAGAAGATCCGTCCCCGATTATTTATGATCATGTACCAAGGTGCATATACAGCACTCCGGAAATAGCCGGAGTGGGGTTGACGGAAGATGAAGCAAAAGAAAAAGGCTTTAAGGTCAAAACAGGAAAGTTTTCATTCCAGGCCATTGGAAAGGCCCTCATATTCGGCGAAACCGACGGATTTGTGAAAATTGTATCCGATGAGGATACAAATGATATTCTCGGTGTACATATGATCGGTCCGAATGTAACTGACTTGATTTCAGAAGCGGGCTTTGCCCGCGTCCTTGATGCGACCGCCTGGGAAATTTCGCAAACGATCCACCCGCACCCTTCCTTGGGCGAGGTGATGGGCGAAGCGGCACTTGCAGTGGACGGACGCGCCATACATATATGAAGCAAACATGAAATTTAAATCCATCGGGAGGTAGAAAGGATGGCAAAAAACCGTCATAAAGAGCTTGGGCTGAGCGATCAGGAAGTCTTGGAAATGTATGAGACCATGCTGCTTGCCCGCAGGATAGATGAACGGATGTGGCTTTTGAACCGGTCCGGAAAAATCCCGTTTGTCATTTCCTGCCAAGGGCAGGAAGCTGCACAAGTAGGGGCGGCCTATGC
Source organism: Siminovitchia fortis (assembly GCF_007681465.1). Classification (NCBI taxonomy): domain Bacteria; kingdom Bacillati; phylum Bacillota; class Bacilli; order Caryophanales; family Bacillaceae; genus Siminovitchia; species Siminovitchia fortis. Next base: position 74,265 of record NZ_VEKZ01000001.1, on the reverse strand, counting down.
CCTTGACCGGGAAAAAGACTATGTTCTCCCCTATTACAGGGATCTGGGAGTTGTTCTTGCTTTTGGCATGACTCCAAAAGAAATCATGCTTTCCGGCTTTGCAAAAGCAGAAGATCCGAACTCCGGGGGAAGGCAGATGCCCGGCCATTTTGGAAAGAAGAAAAATCGGATTGTCACCGGTTCTTCGCCTGTTACGACACAGGTTCCCCATGCAGTGGGAGTTGCCCTGGCAGCCAGGATGGAAGGAAGCGATCAGGTCGCCTTTGTAACCTTTGGTGAAGGTTCTTCAAACCAGGGAGACTTTCATGAAGGGGCGAATTTTGCCGGCGTACACAGGCTTCCGGTCATTTTTATGTGTGAGAACAATAAATATGCGATTTCCGTTCCGATTGACAAGCAGCTTGCATGCGAGAAAGTATCAGACCGTGCAGCAGGCTATGGAATGCAAGGTATCACCATTGATGGAAATGATCCGCTTGAAGTATACAAAACGGTAAAAGAAGCTGCTGCCCGCTGCAGGAATGGCGAGGGGCCTGTGCTCATTGAAACTGAATGCAATCGGCTGACACCCCATTCGTCTGATGACGATGACCGCACTTACCGGTCATCGGATGAGATGGCAAAAGCAAAAAGCCAGGACCCCATCATTTTGTTCGGATCCTATCTGAAAGAAAATGGACTGATGGATAACGAACTGGAAAAAGAAATTAATGACCGGATCATGGAGCAGGTGAACGAGGCGACGGATTATGCGGAGGAAGCACCATACGCATCGCCGGAAGATGCCTTGAAACACGTGTATCATGAAAAGGCGTAAGAGGGGGGAGCTTTATGGCAGTCATTTCATATATCGAAGCAGTTACGGCAGCGCTCAGGGAAGAAATGGAGCGGGATGAAAAAGTTTTTGTTCTTGGTGAGGATGTAGGGAGAAAAGGCGGGGTTTTCAAAGCGACCCAAGGGTTGTATGAATTGTTTGGTGATCAAAGGGTCATCGACACTCCTTTGGCTGAATCGGCCATAGCGGGCGTTGGAATCGGAGCCGCCATGTATGGATACAGGCCGGTCGCCGAAATGCAGTTTGCAGACTTTATTATGCCTGCAGTTAACCAGATTATATCTGAGGCCGCCCGCATCCGGTACCGTTCGAATAATGATTGGTCATGCCCGATCGTCATCAGGGCGCCATACGGCGGAGGTGTTCACGGTGCTCTTTATCATTCACAGTCGGTCGAAGCCATTTTTGCCAACCAGCCCGGTTTGAAAATAGTCATGCCATCGACGCCATACGACGTGAAAGGTTTGCTGAAAGCGGCAATCAGGGATGAGGATCCCGTATTGTTCTTTGAGCATAAAAGGGCTTATCGATTAATTAAAGGCGAAGTGCCCGATGAGGATTACGTACTGCCGATCGGCAAGGCCGATGTTAAACGGGAAGGCGATGATATCACTGTCATTACGTATGGATTATGTGTCCATATGGCCCTGCAGGCGGCAGAAAAGCTTGCCAAAGACGGCATCAGCACGCATATCCTTGATCTGCGTACAGTTTATCCGCTTGATCAGGAAGCGATCATAGAAGCAGCTTCCAAAACAGGGAAAGTATTGCTGATCACGGAAGATAATAAGGAAGGCAGCATTATTGGCGAGGTAGCCGCCATCATCGCCGAAGAGTGCCTGTTTGACCTGGATGCACCCGTCAGGAGACTGGCAGGCCCTGACGTGCCGGCCATGCCGTATGCCCCGACAATGGAAAAATTCTTTATGATTAATCCAGATAAAATTGAAAAGGCCATGAGGGAGCTTGCGGAATTTTAATGGTACCCATTAATCATGCGGTAAAGGAGGCTTGTTTTATTTGGCTGTGAAAAATATAACAATGCCCCAGCTCGGAGAGAGTGTGACTGAAGGAACAATCAGCAAATGGCTTGTTGGGCCCGGGGATGAGGTCAAAAAGTATGACCCCCTTGCTGAAGTCTTGACTGATAAAGTGAATGCTGAAATACCTTCTTCTTTTTCTGGCACAATCAAGGAGATCATTGCCCAGGAAGACGAAACACTCGCAGTTGGGGAAATCATATGCACGATCGATACACAAGAGACGGATTCAGGGGAAGAGCCTTCGGTTAAGGACGAGGGAGAGATTGCTTTTGATGCGCGTACAGACCAAGATGATAAAATGAAAAATCGGAATAAAGCCCGTTATTCACCCGCTGTGGTACGGATGGCCCAGGAATATGACATCGATCTGGGGCAGGTTGATGGAACCGGTCTGGGAGGGCGCATTACACGGAAAGATTTGCAGAAATTGATCAATGCAGGAAAGATCCCTGCTAAGGATGAACCAAGCGGCCAGCCAAAGCAGAAGGTTGTTTCTGCCAGTCACGGTATCGCTTTTCAGCCTGTACAAATTCCTGTCCTTCCGGGGGATACAGAAATTCCGATCACAAACATCCGGAGAACGATTGCCGCCAACATGGTCCGGAGCAAACAGGAAATTCCGCATGCCTGGATGATGGTGGAGGTTGATGTAACAGGGCTTGTCCAATTCCGTAACTCTATTAAAGATGAGTTCAAGCTGAAAGAAGGCTTTAATCTGACTTATTTCGCTTTCTTTGTCAAAGCGGTGGCACAGGCTTTAAGGGAATATCCGATGATCAATTCCGTGTGGGCCGGAGACAAAATCATTCAGAAGAAAGATATCAATCTATCTATTGCAGTGGCAAGTGAAGATGTATTGTATGTTCCTGTTATCAAAAACGCGGATGAGCAATCCATTAAAGGGATCGCCAAGGAAATTGCCGGGCTGGCAAATAAGGCAAGGAACGGCAGGTTGAGAACCGATGATATACAGGGTGGAACTTTTACTGTCAATAATACCGGTTCTTTCGGTTCGGTGCAGTCCATGGGAATCATTAATCATCCTCAGGCTGCCATTTTACAGATTGAATCAATCGTGAAACGGCCGGTGATATTGAAAAACGGGGGGATCGCCGCCCGTGATATGGTAAACCTCTGTCTGTCAATGGACCACCGGGTCCTCGATGGTCTCGTGTGCGGCAACTTCTTAAAAAGGATAAAAGAAATACTGGAGAATATTTCAAAAGAAAATACTTCCGTCTATTAGAAAACATACCCGTACTCTATTCGCGAGTACGGGCGTTTTATTAAGTTGTCCGGGTTCCATTACTATAATAAAATGGTAATGGAACACTAAATATTTTTGGAATCGTTTGCATTAATGGAGAGGAAGGGTGTAAGCGCATGTTCACTGACCAGGCAAAAAAAACAGCCTTCAAAAAAGCCTCAATCAGCGATTGGGAAAAGGCTGCGCAATCATCATTGAAGAATGCTTCCCTGAAAGGCCTTTACACTGATACGTATGAAGGTATTCAATTATCTCCCCTTTATACGCAACATCAAATCGATTATGGACGGTTAGACCAATACCCTGGAGAGGGCAGCTTTTTGCGGGGCTTTTATGATCCGGAGGAAAAACGCTGCTGGCGCATAGCCCAAACGCTGAAAGAGAATGATTGGGATAAATTAAAGCTTCAACTCGAAAGTTCCCTCCAACGCGGACAGGAGACAATTGCTTTTGACCCTTTGCAGCTTAAGAAGCCCGATGACGTATGCTTCAAAGAATTGAACGATATCATTGCATTGGATCGAATACCGCTGCTCATTTTTTCCGGCAGCCGTTTTGGCCTCATCGCCAAAAAGCTGCTTGCTTCAAATATTAACGTTGCGGGGGCAGTTGCAGCGGATATCGTATCAATGGACCTTTCCGAAGGTTTCATCCCTGACACCGACAGCGGGCAAATGAAAGATTGGGTTTCACAGATCAAGCAACTTGATCGGCAGCTGCCTCAGCTTCGTACGATCATGATTGATACAAAGCCATACAAGGAAGCCGGAGCCCAAGTGATTCAGGAACTCGGTGTTTCTTTGGCATTGGCAGTGTTTTATATTGAACAAATGAAAAAAGCGGGATGGACTCCGGCAAAAACGGCATCCAAACTGATTTTTCGATTTGCCATCGGCAGTGATTTTTTTATGGAACTGTCAAAACTCAGGGCTTTCCGGGTACTTTGGAAGACGATTGCCGATGCATACGGAATACCGGCAGGTGAACAGCCGGTTCCTATTAGTGCAGAAACAGCCAATCTTACAAAATCTGTACTGGATCCCTATGTGAACATACTCCGTGCGGGAAACGAAGCATTTGCCGGAATTTTGGGAGGAGCCGATTACCTTCATGTAGGGCCATTTGATGAATTGTCAGGGCGGTCCACCGATTTTTCAATGAGAATCGCCAGAAATACTCAACTTCTTTTGAAAGAGGAGTCGTTTTTGGGCCAGGTTGTCGACCCGGCTGGAGGCTCTTATTTTATCGAGACATTAACATCAAGTTTAGTCCATCAGGGATGGAGGTTTTTCCAGGAAATTGACAAGAAAGGCGGAATGATTGAAGTCTTGCTGACAGGGTGGCTTCAAGGGAATATTAAAAGAACGAGCGCCGGTAGATTGATAGATATGGAAACGAGAAAGTGCCGGGCTGTCGGCGTGAATGTCTATGCCATGGCCGGCGAGCAGGTCCGTTTTCCGGCGGAAGACAGCTCATCTTGCGCGGCAAGAAAAGGGAGGATGAAAGCCGAGCCGCTGCCGGGAGTAAGGCTTGCGGAGAAGTTCGAAAGCCTGCGGCAAAGGTCGCACAAGCTGGCGCTAAAAGGAGAAGCTCCATCTGTAGGCCTGATCTGTCTTGGGGAATTGAAGTCATATAAACCGCATGCGGACTTTGTTTCGGGTGTTTTGGCTACAGCAGGAATCCAAGCTGTCTGGAGTGAGGGCTTCCGGGACTTGACCGGCATCAAGCGGTACATTGGAGAATCTCCGGAAAAAGATTTTTGTTTGTGCGGGCCCCCTTCCCTTTATCCGGAATTTGCCGCAGAAATCGGACGCTGGGTAAAAGAAAATTTGCCAAATGTCCGCCTGGATATTGCCGGCAGTTTTACCGAAGAAGAATTAGCGTCACTTCAAATGGACGGCACCTTTTATTCCGGTCAAAATATTTTTGAAAAGTTGAATGGAATGTTTAACCGATGGGAGGCGGATATAAATGGATAAAAAGCCTGACTTCCAATCGATTGAACCCAAATTTGCGGGGTCTCCCAAAATTCAGAAGGCTTTTAAAAACAGCAGCTTTGAAACAAATGAGCAAATCAGTATAAAAGCTTTATATACGAAAAAGGATCTCGAGCAAGTAGAGTATGCAGATACAATGCCGGGGATTCCTCCGTATACACGCGGACCGTATCCGACGATGTACGTAAACCGTCCATGGACAATCCGGCAATATGCAGGGTTTTCAACCGCCGAGGAAAGCAATGCCTTTTACCGCCGCAATTTGGCGATGGGACAAAAAGGGCTGTCTGTTGCATTTGATCTGGCTACGCACCGGGGCTATGATTCAGACCACCCGCGGGTAGAAGGAGATGTCGGAAAAGCAGGGGTGGCCATCGATTCCATCCTGGACATGAAAATATTATTTGATGGAATCCCGCTTGACCAGATGTCGGTCTCAATGACGATGAACGGTGCTGTCATTCCGGTGCTGGCATTTTACATCGTGACTGCTGAAGAGCAGGGGGTACAAAAGGAGCAGCTATCGGGTACGATCCAAAATGATATTTTAAAAGAATATATGGTAAGGAACACGTATATCTATCCTCCGGAAATGTCGATGAGGATCATCGGAGATATTTTTGAATATACGTCCAAATATATGCCGAAGTTCAACAGCATCTCTATTTCAGGATATCATATGCAGGAGGCGGGGGCTCCGGCGGATATAGAGCTGGCCTACACTCTTGCAGATGGGTTGGAATATGTGAGAACAGGCTTGAAGGCAGGCCTTGGCATAGATTCGTTCGCCCCGCGCCTTTCGTTTTTCTGGGGAATTGGGATGAATTATTTCATGGAAGTGGCAAAGCTGCGGGCGGCAAGAACGATGTGGGCAAAGCTCATGAGCCCTTTTGAGCCGAAAAATCCCAAGTCATTGGCGCTTCGTACGCATAGTCAAACGTCCGGATGGAGTTTGACGGAACAGGATCCTTATAATAATGTGATACGGACGTTAATTGAGGCGCATGCCGCGGCTATGGGACATACCCAATCCCTTCATACGAACGCTCTTGATGAAGCGATTGCCCTTCCGACGGATTTTTCGGCACGGATTGCCCGGAATACACAGCTTTTTTTGCAGGAAGAAACCGGCTTGACGAATGTCATTGATCCATGGGGCGGATCGTATTACGTCGAAACATTGACCGATGAGCTGATGAAAAAGGCCTGGGCCCACATCGATGAAATTGAAGAGCTTGGAGGCATGACGAAAGCGATTGAAACCGGGCTTCCCAAAATGAGGATTGAAGAAGCTGCCGCAAGACGGCAGGCATTAATTGATTCCAAAAAAGAAACAATCATTGGAGTAAACCGCTACCGTCTGGAGCATGAAGAAGAGATTGATATATTAAATATAGACAATACGGTTGTAAGAAAGAAGCAGCTTGAGCGGATCAGGCAGCTCAAGGAGCAGCGTTCCGAAGAGAGGGTCCAGGAAGCTTTGAAAAAGCTTTCTGAAGGAGCAGCGGGCAGCTCGGAGAACCTTTTGGAGCTTGCTGTTGACGCTGCAAGGGAAAGGGCGACGCTGGGCGAAATTTCTTCCGCCATTGAAAAAGCTTGCGGCAGGCACAAGGCGGTAATCAGGTCAATCAGCGGTGTATACGGCTCCCATTTTTCCAACGAGGAGGAAATTGCCCTGATAAAGGAAATGACTGATGAATTCATGGAAAACGAAGGGCGGAGGCCAAGAATTTTAATTGCCAAAATGGGCCAGGACGGACATGACCGCGGAGCGAAAGTCATTGCGACCGCTTTTGCTGATCTCGGCTTTGACGTGGATATCGGTCCTTTGTTTCAAACTCCCGAAGAAACGGCGAGGCAGGCCGCTGAAAATGATGTCCACGTCATTGGAGTCAGCTCCCTGGCTGCCGGCCATCGGACTTTGCTGCCGAAGCTGATGGAAGAACTGAGAAAAATCGGCAGGGAAGATATCATTGTGGTCATTGGCGGTGTCATCCCTCCGCAGGACTATGATTTCCTTAAAAAGAACGGCGCCTCCGCAATTTTCGGCCCGGGAACGGTCATTCCTGTCGCTGCCCAAAAGGTGATCGAAGAAATATATGCCAGGCTTGGTTATGAGGAAGCGGGCGAGCTTGATGAATGAAGATATTCGGAAGAAATTCATCAGGCGAAAGCCGATCGAAAAAAGTGTCGATGACATAATCGAAGGATTGCTCTCGAGGGACCGCACCATGCTTTCAAAGGCTATTACTTTGATTGAAAGCAATGCCGGCCGCCATAAAAAACCGGCGGACGAAATGCTGGAGCGCCTGCTTCCATTGGCGGGCGATTCAATCCGGATCGGCATAACAGGGGTTCCGGGGGCCGGAAAAAGTACGTTCATTGAAGCTTTTGGCCTTTTGTTATGCAATAAGGGCCACCGCGTGGCGGTCCTTGCGGTGGATCCAAGCTCAACTTTGCATGGGGGCAGCATATTGGGGGATAAAACACGGATGGAGCGGCTGGCAAATCACCCGAATGCTTTTATCAGGCCTTCTCCCTCCGGAGGGATACTAGGCGGTGTACACCGGAAAACCCGAGAGACAATCATTGCTTGTGAAGCTGCGGGCTACGATGTTTTATTGATCGAAACGGTCGGCGTCGGCCAGAGTGAAGTGATGGTCAGGGGCATGGTAGACTTTTTCATGCTGCTTGTCTTAACAGGGGCAGGCGATGAATTGCAAGGGATGAAAAAAGGGATCATGGAGCTTGCGGATGCAATCATTGTAAATAAGGCTGACGGCAGAAACCTGGAGCTGGCCAAAAAAACACAGAGGGAGTATAAACAAATCCTGCATTTTCTGCAGCCGGCGACAAAAGGGTGGACAACCCCGGCTCTCACCTGTTCCGCTTTATATCAAGAAGGGATCGACGAAGTTTGGGAAATGGTCTTAAGGTATATGAAGTTGACTAAAGAGTCGGGCCTGTTTTTCGAAAATCGTAAAATACAGGCGAAGGAATGGCTTTATGCCCAAATCAAAGAACAGCTGGAAAGCTCCTTTTTCGGAAATGACAAAGTCAAAACACTTGTGCCCGAGATTGAAAAGAAGGTAATGGGTGGGGAAATGACTGTCACTAAAGCAAGCGGCCTTTTGTTTGATGCTTTTTATAACTAATGAAAGAGCATTTAAAAAGGGACAGCCCTTTGGCTGTCCAATGAAACATCTAGGGAGTTTAGGGGTATGGACTAGATGTATTTTTATCATACCCGAACTTTTTGCAGTTAAACCAAAACTTTTGATGAAATTCTGATATTTGATAAAACAGCCGGCAAATTGTTATGATAGCAGTAGTAAAACTATGAATGTTTTTGAAAGGGGAATGTAATAGATGAGCATGGATTTTAATTTATATGTCAATGATATCGTGCGCCAGGCCCGTGAAGATATGGAACAGGCCGGCTATGAACAGCTCCAAACGCCGGAAGAAGTGGAGGAAGCCCTGTCAAGAAAAGGGACAACCCTCGTCATGATCAATTCCGTATGCGGCTGTGCCGGAGGGGTGGCCCGTCCTGCAGCGGCGCATGCGATTCACTATGATAAGCGCCCTGACCATCTTGTAACGGTGTTTGCCGGCCAGGACAGGGAAGCGACGGCGAAAGCGAGAAGCTATTTCACTGATTATCCGCCATCTTCTCCTTCTTTTGCTTTGTTGAAAGATGGAAAAATCTGTACAATGGTAGAACGCCATGAAATTGAGGGGCACGACCCGATGTCTGTTGTAAACAAGCTTCAGCAATATTTTGATCAGTATTGCGAGGAAGTTTAATTTCAGAGTAAGAAAGTATAAGGTTTTTTAGCTTTAAAATATTGAACAAAGCCTTTTGTTGTCTAGCTCCAGCGCCTATCGACTAGCAGACTTCGCACCTCCTCCTACGATAAGTCAACATCGGCTCGTTCCTCGCCGTGTTTCCTTTATCTCGTCGGAGGCACTCCAGTCTGTACGTCGATGGGCAAGGCGCTTGCGCTTTTCTAATTTCAAAATGAATCAGTTTTCACCCTAAGAGCAAACTAGTGAAAAAGGGTGAAGAACGTGCGTGTTTTTTTGATTTTATTTATACTGGCCGGTTCTCCATTTTGGCCGTTCGATGCCGAAGTTTTGCCGGGAGATCCATTAATCATTGTAAATAAGAAAACGAATGAACTTGCTTGGGTCGACCAAGGGGAAATCCGATTGCGGACCAAAGTGGCGACGGGGAAAACGAACGATCTGACCCCTGAAGGAATATTTACGGTAAAGGTAAAAGCGGTAAACCCATATTACCGGAAAAAGAATATTCCGGGGGGCGACCAGCGAAACCCGCTCGGGTCGCGATGGATCGGCTTCGATGCAGAAGGGACGGACGGGAGGATCTACGGCTTGCATGGGACAAATCAGCCCCATTCAATTGGAAGCTATGTTTCGGAAGGGTGTATCCGCCTTCCGAAAATGTCCCTTGAAAGTCTGTATGCCCAGGTGGAAGCCGGAACGAAAATCCTGATAACCCATTCCGATAAGTCTTTTGAACAATTGGCCAGTGAAGCCGGAGTACGATAAAAGGCCTTGCCAACAGCAGGGCCTTTTTCCAATATGGAAAATATGGATGTCTAATATTTCTCATAACATGAATGACAATCCGGCCATCACTGTGGTGGCTATCATGGCAAACAGCATTAAGTATATGATCAGTCGTTGGACTTTTTTGTTAGACAACTTTTTCACTCCTTGTCTCTTCACTTTACATTCTATTTTATATTGAATATTTTAAAGAGACAAGCATGTATCATGACTCTGCTGCCAGAGGAGGAAACATCGGAACGGAGGACAAGCGCATGGAAAAAGTGGATCATATCGGTATAGCGGTCAAGTCGATTGACGAAGCAATGGTGTTTTACACAGAGACGCTCGGTTTTCGCTGTACGGCCATTGAGGAAGTAAAAACCCAACAGGTGCGCGTTGCTTTTATTGATGCAAATAATGTGAAAATAGAACTTTTGGAATCGCTTGACGAAAAAGGCCCGATTTCAAAATTCATTGAAAAACGCGGAGAGGGAATCCATCATATCGCAATAGGCGTTCAATCCATCGAAGAACGAATATCCGAACTGAAAGAAAAAGGCATCCGAATGGTGGATGATGTACCGAAAGAAGGTGCCGGCCAATCACTCGTCGCGTTCCTGCATCCGAAATCCGGACATGGCGTCTTGTATGAACTATGTGAAAAAACACACATGGAGGAGAAGTGAGTTGACGGATATATACGATAAGATCAATGAACTGTATGATCGCCGCAGGGAGGCGGAACTTGGCGGCGGAGACGAACGGATTGCGAGACAGCATGAAAAGGGGAAGCTGACGGCAAGAGAAAGGATCGAACTGCTTTTGGATGAAGGCACATTTGTCGAACTAAACCCCTTTATAGAGCATCGATCTTCTGATTTTGGACTGGAAGAAATGAAATATCCGGGTGATGGAGTGGTCACCGGTTACGGGAAAATAAACGGCCGGCCGGTTTATCTTTTTTCACAGGATTTTACCGTTTTCGGCGGGGCGCTTGGTGAAATGCATGCTGAAAAGATTGCAAAGGCGATGGATTTGGCGGCGAAAAATGGGGCCCCTTTTATCGGGTTGAACGATTCCGGGGGTGCGAGGATCCAGGAAGGTGTCGTTTCACTTGACGGGTACGGCCATGTCTTTTACCGCAATGCGATTTATTCGGGGGTCATCCCGCAAATTTCTGTCATAATGGGACCATGTGCCGGCGGGGCCGTATATTCTCCCGCGATTACCGACTTTGTTTTCATGGTCGATAAGACAAGTCAAATGTTTATCACTGGGCCGAAAGTGATAGAGACTGTTACAGGTGAAAAAATTTCATCTGAAAACCTCGGCGGATCGAAAGTACATAACACAATCAGTGGAAACGCGCATTTCCGGGCGGATAGTGAAGAAGAGGTCCTTTTAATGGTGAGAAAGCTGCTGACTTACCTTCCGCAAAATAATCAGGAGAAGTCCACAAGGGAAAAATGGATTGCCGGAGACGAGCTAAGGCCGGATTTGGCTGATGCTGTGCCATATGATGCCGTAAAGCCTTATGATGTCCGTGAGGTCATCGGCCAAGTCGTTGACGACAATTCCTTTTTTGAAGTCCAGAAGGAATTTGCCAAAAACATCGTCGTCGGCTTTGCCAGAATCCGCGGGGAAGCGGTCGGGCTTGTATGCAACCAGCCCAAGTTTCTTGCCGGCGGCCTTGATATTGACTCGTCGGATAAAGCGGCAAGGTTTATCCGCTTTTGCGACTCCTTTAATATTCCAATTATTACGTTTGAGGATGTCACCGGATTTTTTCCCGGTGTGAAACAGGAGCATGGAGGAATCATCAGGCATGGGGCCAAAATCCTCTATGCCTACTCCGAAGCGACGGTGCCGAAAATTACGGTCATTTTGAGAAAAGCTTACGGAGGAGCCTACGTGGCGCTGAACAGCAAATCGATCGGTGCCGACTTGGTCTTTGCCTGGCCAAATGCAGAGATAGCGGTCATGGGGCCGCAGGGAGCGGCTAATATCATATTTGCCCGTGAAATTGCCCAAAGTGAAAATCCTGATGAGACAAGAAATCAAAAGATCGCGGTGTATCGGGAAAAATTTGCAAACCCGTATGTAGCGGCTGCCCGGGGAATGGTGGATGATGTCATTGACCCCCGTGAAACAAGACTGAAATTGATTCAGGCTTTGGAAATGTTGCATAATAAACAGGAAGAAAGGCCACGGAAAAAGCACGGAAATATCCCATTATAGACCAGGAGGAGTAAAAGCATGATCAACGAAAAGCGGTTGCTCGATGAATTTCTCGAATTGGTGAAGACAGACTCGGAAACAAAGAATGAAGCGGCTATATCCAAGCTGCTCAAGAAAAAATTCGAGGACCTTGGAGTAGAAGTGTACGAGGATGATACGAAGGAGCAGACGGGGCATGGGGCCGGCAATCTAATCTGTACCCTTAAAGGAACAAAAGACGATGCAGCGCCGATCTATTTTACCTCTCATATGGATACGGTCGTTCCGGGCAACGGAGTGAATCCATCCATCAGAGACGGATATGTCGTGACGGACGGGACGACAATTCTGGGAGCGGATGATAAGGCAGGGCTTGCAGTCATGCTGGAAGCCGTGAGGACTTTGAAAGAAGAAGACATTCCGCATGGGGATATCCAATTCATCATCACTGTGGGAGAAGAATCCGGATTGGTCGGCGCCAAAGCCCTTGATTCCAAGCTTGTCAAAGCCGAATACGGTTTTGCTTTGGACAGTGACGGACCTGTCGGGGATATCGTTGTGGCAGCTCCGACCCAAGCGAAAGTAAAAGCGGTTATCCATGGGAAAACCGCACATGCAGGTGTCGCTCCGGAAAAAGGGGTATCGGCCATCACCATTGCTGCAAAGGCGATTGCAAAAATGCCGCTTGGCAGAATCGACGAGGAAACGACAGCCAATATAGGAAGATTTGAAGGCGGCAAAGCAACGAATATCGTTGCCGACCGGGTAGATTTACTGGCGGAAGCTCGTTCTCTTGTAGAGGAAAAAATGATTGCGCAGACTGAAAAAATGAAGGCGGCTTTTGAGACGACGGCCAAGGAGATGGGCGGAAGCGCAGAAGTTGAAATACAAGTCATGTACCCCGGCTTCAAATTTTCAGACGGAGACCATGTTGTTGAAATTGCCAAAAGAGCTGCCCAAAAAGTTGGGAGAAAGCCGCGTTTATTGGCAAGCGGCGGCGGAAGCGATGCCAACATCATTGCGGGATTCGGCATTCCGACGGTTAATTTGGGTGTCGGATATGAGGAAATCCACACAACGAATGAACGGATGCCAATCGCGGAATTGAATAAACTGACTGAAATGGTTGTTGCGGTGATTGAAGAAGCGGCAGCCGATTAAGGATTGATGGAGAGATGAAGAAATTTTATCCGAAAAGCGGGCGGGTAATTCTTCATGTAGATATGAACAGCTTTTTTGCTTCGGTAGAAATTGCGGATGATCCTTCTTTGAAAGGAAAGCCTTTGGCCATTGCCGGCGATGCCAAACAAAGAAAAGGGATTGTTGTCACATGCAGTTACGAAGCACGGAAATACGGGGTTAAAACGACGATGCAGGTTTGGGAGGCGAAAAAGCTTTGCCCGAAGCTCATCGTCAAACAACCGGACCACGAGCGCTATCGGCTTGTTTCAAGAGCCATTTTTGACCTTTTGCGAAAGTACAGCGATCTTGTCGAACCTGTATCCATTGATGAGGGATACGTTGACATTACGGATTGCCAGGAGCTTGGGAGCCCGGTTCAGATAGCCGAAATGATCCAGAAGGATTTATTGAACACCCTTGACCTGCCATGCAGTATTGGAATTGCTCCCAATAAGTTTCTCGCTAAAATGGCTTCCGACATGAAAAAGCCGCTGGGAACCACTATCCTGAGAAAAAGGGACATACCGTCCGTTCTCTGGCCATTGCCGGTTATTGAAATGCACGGGATTGGGGAAAAAACAGCAGAAAAACTGGGGGCTATCGGAGTAAAAACGATTAAGGACCTGGCCCGGGCAAATGACTGGCAGCTTCAATCCGCCATCGGCATCCGCGGACTCCGGCTGAAAGAACGGGCAAACGGGATAGACCCCCGGAAAGTCGATCCTGAAGCGGCAGCCGTGAATAAAAGCATCGGCAGTTCGATTACATTGCCGAGGGATATTTCCAATCAATCCGAGCTTCTTTCTGTTTTGGAAAAGCTTTCGGCCAATGTGACAGCCAGGCTGAAGAGAAAACAATATGTGACAAAAAACGTTTCTGTCATGATTAAATATAAAAACCGCGAAACCATTACCAGAAGCAGGATGCTTGATAACCCGATTGTTGAGCCCCATGATATTTTCAAAGCTGCTAAGGCGCTGTTTATTAAAAACTGGAATGGCCATCCGGTTCGGCTTTTGGGGATTACAGGACAAGACCTGTTAAAAGCGGATCATGCTTTTGAACAGCTGAACTTGTTCTCTTATGAAAAAGAGGCAAAAAAAGAGCCGCTATATGATGCCATCAATCGGATGAAAAAGAAATACGGCCCTTCTATTCTGCGTACAGGTTCCGAAGGCTCCCATCCTGAAAATAAAAAGGAATCCTGATCATTTTCTTTTAAACATATTTTTAACGAGCGAAAAGGGAGCTTTTTTGTTTTTTGTTTTCTTTTGCAACCCGGATAATTTGGATGTTTTCTTTTTGATATAAATGTCTTTATTATCAATGGCATGCTGATAAGTAAGAACAAGCCCGATATCTGTTGAGTGGTCTTTATCCCTTACAATGGAAAAAGGGATTTTCTTTTGGCGTGCCTTTTGTATATAATCGGACAAGAAGGAATAGCCCAGTTCGCCATTTAGCAAGAGGGTGGTTTTCGGATGTTCGTTCATCAGTTTTTCAACCTCGGGATAGATGCCCGGTTCCATCACTTGGCTTTTTGTGAGGGCGACTACTATCCTTTCCCTGATCGTACCGAGAAATTTCTTCCGTTCTTCAAGTTTTGTCTGCTTCGGGCCGTACATTCCTTTTTCCAAATAGTCTTCAATATTGGCGCGTTTCAAGAGCAACACCTCCGCGATAATATATTCCGTTGAAATGGTCCGGGTGAATGCCGCCGTGCGTTATGTCACCCATTAATAATATGTAAATTTGAAAGATAGAAGGCAGGTGAGCTGATGAATCTTCTGTTTCTCGGCACAGGCGCAGGAGTTCCCGGAAAATTGCGGAATGTATCTGCACTGGCCTTAATGCTTTTGGAAGAAAGAAATGCGGTTTGGTTGTTCGACTGCGGCGAGGCAACGCAGCACCAAATCCTGCATACATCATTAAAACCAAGGAAAATCGAAAAAATATTCATTACCCATCTCCACGGGGACCACATTTTCGGTTTACCGGGATTATTGGGCAGCCGTTCCTTTCAGGGCGGGACTTCAGAGCTGATTGTTTACGGACCGAAGGGAATTCGGCAATTTCTGGAGGTTTCGCTTAAAGTGAGCGGAACGCACTTGAAATATCCACTCTCTATCATAGAGTTCGATGACGGCACGATTTTCGAAGATTCTCAGTTTAAAATCGAAGCTTTGCTTTTGGATCATGCTGTTCCGAGCTTTGGATTTCGCATTACCGAAAAGGACAAGCAGGGGGCGCTGGATGCAAAGAAGCTCATGGAAGCAGGTATACCGCCCGGCCCCATTTATAAGCGGCTGAAGGACGGAGAAACTGTCACATTTGATGATGGAAGAACCATCAATGGAAGCGACTTTGTCGGACCGCCCCAAAAAGGCCGTATCCTCGCCATACTCGGCGATACGCGCCCATGTAAAAACGCTGTTGAACTTGCGCGGGATGCCGATCTGTTAGTTCATGAATCCACTTTTTCGGGGGAAAATGAAGAAATGGCAAGGGAATACTTCCACTCTACTACGCTTCAGGCGGCAGAAATTGCCCGGGAGGCGAATGTGCGGATGCTTTGCCTGACTCATATCAGCTCGAGATATACAAAGGAAGACTGGAAACAGTTGGAGAAAGAAGCGCAGTCAATCTTCCCTGAAACAAAAGTAGTTTCGGATTTTGCAAATATAGCCATACCCTCTATTTGAAGGTATGGCTGTTCTATATTATAAAATAACGAGAAAGAAATCATCCAATGCCCGCGCATGAGGTTTTTACGCCCATGCGGCCACTGGAGGCCGTGTCCAATGCCCGTGTATGGGGTTTACCCGCCATCGCGGTCACTGGAGGACGAGTCCAATGCCCGTGTATGGGATTTTTACGCCCATGCGGTCACTGGAGGACAAGTCCAATGCCCGCGTATAGGGTTTTTACGCCCATGCGGTCACTGGAGGACGAGTCCAATGCCCGCGTATGGGTATTTACGCCCATGCGGTCACTGGAGGCCGAGTCCAATGCCCGCGTACGAGGTTTTCCCGCCATCGCGGTCACTGGGGACCGATGCCAATAACCGATTTAAGTTTGATCCGGATTTTTCCGCTTTTCTTATTACCAGCCCCGTTGATATTGCACCGGAGGTTCGATTTCATAGCCAAGCTTTTCAGCTGCGGTCCTTGGCCAGTATGGATCCCTTAAAAGGGCGCGTGCGAGGAAGATAAGGTCGGCGCGGTTATTTTGCAATATTTCTTCTGCTTGAATCCCTGTTGTGATCAGGCCGACAGATCCTGTGGGGATTTCTGCTTCCCGCTTGATTTTTTCGGAAAATGGCACCTGGTAGCCAGGGTATGTTGAGATTTTCGCCGGAGCGACAGCTCCTGAGCTGACATCGATCAAATGAACCCCGTCTTCTTTCATCCACTTAGCCATCATTACATAATGGGAAGGATCCAAGCCTTCCTCAAGATAGTCATTGGCTGAAACCCGGACAAAGAGCGGCCCGTCCCATACTGCTTTTACCTCTCCGATCACTTCTTTTAAAAAGCGGTAGCGGTTTTCCATGGTTCCGCCGTATTCGTCCGACCGATGGTTGGTGATCGGCGAGAGGAACTCGTTGATCAGATAGCCATGAGCCCCGTGAATTTCAATAATATCAAAACCGGCTTGTTTAGCCCGTTCCGCCGCTTTTCCAAACGCTTTGACAGTTTCCTTTATATCATGGACGCTCATTTCTTTCGGCGTCTTCATTTTTTCATTAAATGGGATTGCGGAAGGAGCCAAAATTTCGCCTTCAAGCTCGGCTTTCCTCCCCGCATGGGCGATTTGGATGCCTGCCTTCGCACCATGTGCTTTGATCATTCCGGCAAGCTTCGTCAATCCTTCTACATGCTCATCGCTCCAAATCCCCAAATCCTGCGGGCTGATCCTTCCTTGGGGAGTGACCGCAGTCGCCTCCACGATAATCAGGCCGACCTGCCCGACAGCGCGGCTTGTATAGTGGGTATAATGCCAATCATTGGCCATGCCGTCTTCATTATGGCAGGAGTACATGCACATAGGAGACATGACAATGCGATTTTTCAATGTTACATTGTTTATTTCATATGGTTCAAACAGTTTCACAGCCATTCAGTAAAAGCCCCTTTCGTCATCTGGTCATTCATTATTATACCAAGATGGGGCAAAAGAAACCCAATGGCAGGCTCAGACCGGATGTTTCGATTCATGGATTTGGCCCAGGCGCTTTGATTGCTCCGCTGCTGCCTTGATGCATTGAATAAAGGCTTCTTCGACCTTGTTCCTTTGGAGCACTTCGATTCCGGCTTCCGTTGTTCCGCCCGGACTTGTTACAGCTTTGCGCAGCTCGGAGGCAGCGCAGTCCGAGGAGCTCAACATTTCTGCAGCTCCTGCCAATGTTTGGAGAATAAGCTGCTTTGCCATATTGGAATCAAGGCCGATTTCCTGGGCGGATTGCTCCATCGCTTCCACTACATAGTAGATATATGCAGGGCCGCTCCCGGAAAGGGCTGTTATGGCATCGAGCTTGTTCTCTTCGACAACAGCAGTCATTCCAATAGATGAAAACACTGTAGCAGCAAGTTTCTTTTGATGATCGGAAACACGTTGATTGAACGAAACAGCCGTCGCTGATTTTCCGACACTTGCGGATGTATTCGGCATGGCCCTTGCCACAGCGCATGGCACTTTTAATTTTTCTTCCATAAATGCAATGGATATGCCAGCCATGACGGATATGAAAAATGTATCCATCCGGATGTATGGCTGGATCTTCTGAAGGACGGAGTCCGCATCTTTCGGCTTCACTGCAAAAATGACAATGTCGGCGCCTTTGAACAGTCCTTCCATGTCATATGTCGGCCGGATTCCGTAACGGCGCTTAAGCTGTTCTAATTTCTTCCGGTCCTCACGGTTGGTGACAAGGATGTCTTCCCCCCGGCAAATATTTTTTTCAATTAAACCGGCAATGATTGCCTCTGCCATGGATCCGGCCCCGATGAATGAAATCTTCATATGTTCTCCCTCCATTTAAAAAAGCGCAAGCGCCTTGTTCAGCGTGTATAAAAACAAAAAACCCTTCATCCATCAAAGGACGAAAGGGTTGACTTTCGCGGTACCACCTTTATTAACTGCCAACGAAAAGCAGTCATCTCAAACCCTGTAACGCAGGGGGACGGTCAGTTTTGGCTGACAGCTCACTTGGGCAGGTTCGATAAGATAGTGGATGATGGAGCCTTCCAGCCGCTGGACTCCAATCTCTTTCATCATTTGCTTATCTACTGATCCCGATCATCGCTGTTTTAAGTCAAGTTTATATAAGATTATGCTGACAGAATACAAAATTGTCAAGGGATATAGATGAACAATTCCCTGTTTCTATCCAAATATAATGACATTATACGCAAAAATCGATAAACTATACATGTTTATGTTATGAATTCTTTTTTAAAATAATGAAGTTGAGGGATAAGTATGGACGAGAAAATTTTTAAGCTGGTTTTGCCAACACCGTTTGACGTGGGAGACGTCAATGTTTATCTTGTCAAAGGAGATTCTCTGACCTTGATTGATGCAGGGGTCAAAACCGAAGAGGCATGGGAAGCATTTAAGAAGCAATTCAAGGAAACAGGCTTTAAGCCCAGAGATATTGAACAGGTCGTATTGACGCACCACCATCCGGATCATGCAGGGCTGCTCGAATGGCTGCCGGAAGATATTCCTGTATACGGCCATCCGTATGTCCGCCCATGGATTGAAAAAGACAAAGAGTTTATAAGATCATATGATCAGTTCTACAGCCGCCTTTTCACTGAATTTGGCATGGAGGGGGACTCTGAGAAGATGCTTGCAGCTTTGAAAGCACCTCTCCGGTATTCGGCAAAGCGTGCGCTGACTTATGAAATTGAAGAGAGGGACGTCATTCCGGGATTTGAGAATTGGACGGTATTCGAAACACCGGGGCATGCGCAAAGCCATTTGGCTTTTTACCGTGAAGAAGACGGGACGCTGATTGCGGGGGACCACATCCTTGCGTCCATTTCTTCCAACCCGCTGCTTGAACCATCTCTTGACCCTTTGAAGGACCGCCCAAAGCCGCAGCTTCAATATAACAGGTCACTTCGTAAAATGCTGGATTTGGAGATCCGCGAAGTCTTTACGGGCCATGGGCCTGAGGTGAAAAAGGCGCACGAATTGATCGAACGCCGCCTTTCAAGGCAGCATGACCGCGCCATGCAAGTGCTGGAGCTGCTGAAGGAAAGGCCGTTCACAACATTTGAATTGACGAAAATCCTTTTTCCTGCTGTCTATGAAAAACAGCTCGGACTGACATTGTCTGAGACGACAGCCCAGCTTGATTATCTTTTGTCAAACGAAGCAATTACGAAGCGGATAAGCGATAATGGTACGGCTTATTTTTCAGCGTGACGGAGAATAGAAAATGAGAAAAAATGAGCGTTTAAAAGGGAAAACGGTTGTTATTACCGGAGCTTCGGGGGGATTGGGTGAACAGACGGCTTACCGGTGTGCAGCAAGCGGTGCAAATCTTGTACTGCTTTCCCGCAATGTGAAAAAGCTGGAAGAGATGGCTGAAAGCATCCGTGAAAAATACGGCGTAAGCTCCTTGGCCTTGAAGCTTGACATCTCCAGGCACGAGGACATTCCGGCTGTTTTTCGGGCCATTTTTGAAAAAACCGGCCACATCGACATTCTGGTTAATAATGCCGGTTACGGAATATTTGCCGAGGCGAAAGACGTGACACCGTCGGATGTCGAGGGGATGTTTGCAGTTAATGTCGTCGGGCTGATTGTCTGCACAAAAGAAGTGATCCCTTCCATGAGGAAAAGAAAATCCGGGCATATCATCAACATTTCCTCGCAGGCGGGAAAGCTGGCCACCCCAAAATCGAGCGTGTATTCAGCGACGAAGCATGCGGTATTGGGCTACACAAACAGCTTGCGTATGGAACTGGCCGGTGACGGCGTTTTTGTGACGGCCGTTAATCCGGGTCCTATGGCTACGAATTTTTTTGATCTTGCGGATCCGAGCGGAAACTATGTCAAAAACCTGGGCCGGCATATACTGTCCACTGAAAAGGTGGCTGAAAAAGTTGTGGATGCGATGCTGACGAACCGCAGGGAGATCAATTTACCCGGCTGGATGAACGCGGGCAGCATCCTGTACACTTTGTTTCCGAAGCTTGTTGAACGCCTTGGGAAAAAAGCATTTTTTAAAAAGTAATTTGGTGGAGCTATGGGTGCCCGTTAATCTTTTAAATTGCGAAACCCAGTCGCAGATTGTTCAACGAAATAGACAATCCCTAAAATTGTTCAGGTCTCAAGGGAGGTCTATTTCTTTTTTTCTTGTGATAGGTAAGGCCACCACTAATTAATTTCGGCATTTATAATTCTTTTAAAGGGAATAGTGAGAGTCTCTTCATTATGAACCATTTTTAACCAACCTTCATGTATATCTACTTTTTGAATCCACCCAAAAAAGTTTGCCGGCCCATGTTTTTTTGCATAAGTAATCGTAACAGCCTGCCTTGTTTCAATTGATTTAATGATTACACGATTGATTTCTTGAAGCTGATCGTTGTCTAGTATGGCAGGCGTAAATTCTTGCTGTTTACGCCTTTCCTCCAGTAACTGCTCCCTATGTTCAGGCAGCATCATTCTACTTGATTCCCAACGTAAATTGTAACCAGGAGTGAGCTTATTGGCCCTCATTTATAATGACCTCCAATTTTGTGCGCTCTCTCATGAGCTTGCCCGGCATTTGTGATGGATGAAGCTCTATATATGGCAGTACGTCCATATTTATCCCAGATGCTATCTAGCGCTGTATTCAACTGCTCCCGATAAAGGTAGTTGTCAAATAAATCGATCTGATACTGATGGGATGGCTGAAGATGAGACAAAGACACTCCTAAGCTTCGGATGGGTTGGCAATCCCAGTATTTTATAAATAATTTGTATGCCGCATGAAAAATGTCCAGGTCGTAATTGGTTGGAACCGGCAGCGTCACTTGCCGATTAAATCCGGTAGGACAATTAAAGTCTGCACCCCTGACGCTGCATGATACAGTTACACCCATATATCCTTTTTTTCGACATCTTCGAGCGACCTCGGTACACAATTCAAGGAGTACTATTTTTATGTCCTCTATTTTCGTGTAGTCTCTGGGCAAAGTCATATGATGGCCAACTGCTTTTTGTTGGTTATGGGTCTTGACAGTGACGGGCGAATAGTCGATCCCATTGGCTGTCTGCCATAAAACCTCTCCATTAATGCCCCATCTTTTCTTCAGCAATTCAACTGGAAATTTAGCCAGTTCTCCAATTGTAGAAATTCCCATTCCTCGCAAATGTCTCCCCATTTTTTCACCTACACCAAGTGTCTTTTCAATTGGCAATTTCCATAGTTGATCGATATTATCTTTATCTAATCGAAAAATGCCAACCTTATTTTTTTTGGCAAAATGATCGCATGCCATTTTGGCCAGCACTTTATTAGGACCGATGCCGATTCTTGAGTAGACGCCTATATCATTCAGTATTTTTATTTGCAGTTTTTTAGCCATCTCAAATTGATGGCCAAATATTCTTTGGCTGCCTGTGACATCCATAAACTGCTCGTCTATTGAATATGGTTCGACTAAATCAGTAAATTCTTCCATGATTCGGCTAATTTGAAGAGATACATCGATGTACAGCTGCATGTGAGGGCGGACCACTTCTACATGAGGACACTTTAGCTTTGCGGACCCTAAAGTCTCGGCAGTCGTGATGCCGAACTTTTTGGCTAATGGACATGCAGCTAGAACAATTCCGCTTCTGCGTTCCGGATCTCCTGCGACGATTACAGGTTTATCCTTTAATGAGTGGTCACGGACCTTTTCAACTGATGCGTAGAACGATTGGATGTCTGCAAGGAAAATCACTTTATTCTTCATTCAGTTATCTCCCACCTTTAAAACAGAACATATATTCGCATATTTATTATATGGGAATATATGTTCTTTTAATACTGGGAATTAATGTATTTTATCACAAGAGGACAAGGCAAGAGTTCAATAAATCAAAAAATTTGCTTAAAGGAGAAGTTCTATGGATATTAGATACAGAAACAAACATTTAAAGTACTTGAATTTTTAGGAGGGGATATTGTTTATGGAAATCAAGTTGCTGACGTTGCAAACTGCTCAGTTAGAGACGATGAAAGAATTTTATACGGAATGTTTAGGTTTTTCTCTTCGTGGTGAAAGTCCAAATGCTTTTCAAATCCAAGTGGGAACAAGCATTTTAGAATTTATCGATGAAAATGTAGCAGGGACCCCTTATTATCATTTTGCTTTCAATATTCCATCCAATCAATTTCAAGAAGCAAAGGCATGGTTGAAAGGAAAAACAACGCTGTTATTAGAGGATGGGGAAGATGAGGCAGATTTTTCATTCTGGCCTGCACATGCTTGTTATTTTGAAGATCCATCAGGAAATATTGTCGAACTCATTGCACGATACAGGGAGAATCCGATGAAGGAATCACCATTTTCGGTAAATCATATTTTGAATATCAGTGAAATTGGGTTGGTTGTAAAAGATGCGCCCAAAGTCGGCGAACAATTGAAAGCGATCAACATTTTTGAAAGTGATAATGAACCAATTACTCATTCTTCTCTACATTTCATGCAAGAAAATAAAAACGGGGTTTTCATAATTTTAACGAGCGTCGGTAGAAGGTGGTTGTTCTCCGAAAAAAAATCTGAAATTTTCCCACTGAAAATAACACTTGATAAGGCCGTTTTAGGTGTAAATGAACAAAATGAATTTTTTATAAATAACCGGCTGTAACAGGGCAGAGGACAAATTCCATGCAAATGAATAAAGCAGTTGTATGCGCGGGGAAATGGTTCTTTCGCGTGCTTTTTTATGGTATGAAATTTCATTGTAAGATAATTCATCCCCGATCGTCTAATATGTAGAGGAGAGGAGGGACGGTGTGAAGGAATATTCGATTGAAGACTGGTTTGAGAAATACGAGCGGGATATTACAAGCTTTCTTATTTACTATACAGGATTTACAGATGTGGAAGACCTGGTCCAGGACACTTTCCTGATCGCAATCAATAAAATTTCCAAATTCAAGGGGGGCTCCAATCCGAAAACCTGGTTAATAGCCATTGCGAGAAACATTGTGATAGACCGTTATAGAAGAAAAAGAGTCTGGCAGAGGATCAAGCATTATTTCACCTCCGATCAGGAGCAGGTCCCCGGATCGGAGGACATCATCATCCAAAGCCAGGAACAGCAGCAATTATACGATGCCATTGAACGGCTTTCTTCCCGGCAAAAGGAAGTGGTGATATTACGGGGGATTTTGGAGCTGTCATCCAATGAAACTGGCGAAATATTAAAATGCACTCCAAACAGCGTGAATGTCACTTATCACAGGGCATTGAAAAAGTTGAAGGAATTAATGGAAGAGGAGGGGTTTGATTTTGAGGGAAACAGAGCAAATCAAAGAAAGTCTAAAGAGCCTTCCTAAATATTCATTATCGAAAAAGCAGCGGCAAAATATATTATCGAAATTGCAGCAAGACAGCACTTATAAAAGAAAAAGCTTTAAACCGGCAGCAGCCATCGGTTCTCTTTCAGTCATTTTATTTATTCTGGTCTTTTCGCAGTTTGGAGGAAATTTTATTCAGGAACTCGCAATGAACAGTGAATCTTCCGAGATGGAATCTTCCATCGCCGACAAGGCTGAAATGTCGTTGGATATGGAGTATGCAGCGGAGGGACGCACCTTTACACTCCCGGATACAAAGCAGGAAGTCTTCGGCATTGAAGGAAAAGTCGGGATTTTAAATGTCTTTGACCATTTCGTCGCGGAAGATCCGAGAAGGGTTGCCAAGCTGATGATTTTCTTTTGGGGAAATCCCGAAGAGCTTGCCGGGAAGGATTATGAGATTGAAGCGGCGAACAATAATGAAAGGATCATTTTATCAGAAGGCATATTATCGGAGGGTCTTTACGGGGACGATGCCCATGTGTTGACACAATTTACGCCTTTTCCCGAGGAAGGGTTATGGCAGCTCTCGTTTTATGTGGATGGCCAATTATTTGATAAATTTTCATTGGAAGTCCTGCCTCCATTCCCTAAAACGGAAAACTATACGCTTGAAAAATCTCCAAAAGAAATGGAGATTCGCAAAGAAACAGACATGACGATAGAAAGTTCAGGGAAAGATAAAAAGAAAATTGGCGTACAATTATTAAATGAGGATGGAAAAACAGTGTCTGAGCATACTTTTGTGCAAGAGACCGAACATATTGATGCTTCGACGAACAGTCCTATTTATATATACGGCGGAAAACTGTCTTTTCCGGAGAAAGGGACCTGGAAGTTAAAAATTGATGGAGAAGAAACAGGAAGTTTCGAAAACTGAAATTGTGCTTCTCGTTTAGGCTTCCAGTACAAACCCTCCTAAAAAAGAGCAGGAAGGATGATAGAAAAATGGTCAACATTACCTTAACTCCCGAAGCAGCCAATCAAATCAAAAAAAAGCTTGCAGGCAGGGATTTGGACCTGAAGCTGATGTATGACATCGATGGCTGCTCCCTCAGCGGCATTCCCACCCTCAGGCTTATGGATAAGCAAGAGAGGGGAAGCGACGAGATATCGGTGCAGACAAACGAAATGCCTGTATGGGTGGAGAAATCAAAGCTTATTTTTTTTGATGATCATCTTGAAATTGATTTTTCTGAACAGAGTCATACCTACCAACTTGCCAGCACCGCTGAAATCTTGAACGGCAGAATGAGCCTGCTCGATTAGCTGGATGTTCCGGCCAATTGATAATAGCCGGTATTGATTGGCCTGGAGACGGCAGGAGCGATCAGGTCAATCGCTTCAGTCAGTTTGTCAAGGTCGATTCCCGTATCGATTCCCATGCGCTGCAGCATATAGACGACATCCTCCGTTGCCACGTTTCCGGTAGCTCCAGGAGCAAAAGGGCAGCCGCCGAGTCCGCCTGCTGATGTATCAAAGCGGTCGATGCCCGCTTGCAGTGCGGCAAAAATATTGGCCAAGGCTGTCTTTCTAGTATCATGGAAATGAGCCGCAACCATCAGTTCAGGAAGTTCCTTTTTGACCTTTGAAAAAAGTGAAAATGATTCAGTCGGCACAGCCATGCCGATCGTATCAGCCACGCTCAGCTCATCCACACCGGCTTCTGCAAATTCCCGGCAGAGCGATACTGTATCGGTTTCCGCTATTTTTCCCTCATAAGGGCAATAAAAGGCGGTAGAAATACAGGCCCTGACGAAATAGTTCTTCTTTTTCAATTCGGATATGACAGGTTTTAATTCCTCCATGCTTTCTTTCGTCGGCTTGTTGATATTTTTCTTGTTGAAGGTGTTGCTGACGCCTACAAATACTGCAACCGATTTGACGGAGGTTTCCATCACCCGGTCAACGCCGCGGCGGTTTGGAGCCAGCACGATGCTTCTGACCCCGGCAGGGGCGGTATGAACGATTTCAGCGGCATCGCGCATTTGCGGAACCCACTTGGGGGAAACAAAGGAAGTGATTTCCATTTCTTTGATTCCTGAAGCCGCCAACAGCCGGATGAATTCTTTCTTTACATCGGTATCCACAAAACTTTGTTCGTTCTGAAGGCCGTCCCTGGGACCGACTTCAATAATGGTCACATTTTTTGGTAAATTCACGTAAACACCCTCCCTAAGCCAGAAAAGCCGGACTATGCGTATCCGGCTTTTCGTGGTGTTGTTAGGTTTTGTTGGTCATTTTAAGCTAAGCAGCTTTTGCTTCAATTCGTTTTCCATTGTGACAAGCTCCTGCTCGGCCTGGGCGCGTTTCGTCCGGCCTTCTTCCTGGATCTTGATCGTTTCTTCCAGCGTGGAGATCAGGCTGGCCTGTGTTTTTTTCAAAGTCTCGATATCGACAAGGCCGCGCTCGTTTTCCCGGGCTGTTTCCAACGTATTGGATTTAAGCATTTCAGCGTTTTTAAGAAGCAAATCGTTCGTTGTTTTTGATACCTGTTTCTGTGCTTCAACAGCCTGCCGCTGGCGGAAAAGGGAAAGTGCAATCGCAATTTGGTTTTTCCAAAGCGGAATGGCCGTCACAATCGATGTTTGGATCTTTTCGGCCAAAGCCTGGTTCGTGTTCTGGATCATCCGGATTTGCGGGGCGCTTTGAATCGTTATTTGCCTGCTTAATTTAAGGTCATACAGCCTTTTTTCAAGCCGGTCGGCAAATTGGATCATATCATTTACATCCTGAAATGCCATCTGGTCCCCTGAGGCTTCCGCCTTTTTCTTCAGGGCAGGAATCGTTTCCGTCCGAATCTCCTCAAGCTTTACCTCGCCCGCTGCAATAAAAATATTCAATGCATGGAAATATTCTTTGTTTTTCTCATACAATTGTTCCAACATCTGTATATCTGAAATAAGCACATCTTTTGATTGATTCAGCTTCACGCTGATCCGGTCGATCTGGGCGCCGGTTTTTTGGTATTTTGACATCGTTTCCTGGATGGAGTTCGATATTTTTCCGAACATTTTCGAGAAAAAGTTCTTTTTCTCTGGTGAAAGCTCTTCGGGATTAATCGATTTCAGTTTCCCCATCAATTCATTCAAAATATCGCCAATCGGCCCGATATCCTTATTTTGAACATGGTCCAGCATGGAGCTTGAAAAATTGAGAAGCTGTGACTGCGCCTGCGTACCATATGAGATGATCGCCTGATGATTGGAAGGATCAATTTGCTTTGCAAGATCCAATGCCCGTTTTCTGCTTTCTTCCGGCAGGGCATCCACAAGCTTGGCTGGCTTGGGGGCAGCGGGCTCCGCCGATTGCGGCTCCAGGGCAAGCTCCTGCTCCCCGAACGGATTGGCAAGCAGATCATCCAATCCATCCGTAAATTCGTCTTTCAATACTTTTTCATTCAATGGTTCACTCATTCTTTCGTGCTCCTTTCATCATCAAGGGGGTGGTATTCCAATTTTTTCAGTGAGTGTTTTGCAACATCCAACTCGAATTGTAATTCATCCACATCCGTTGACAATACATGGTAAATGTCTTTTTTAATGGATTCATTCAGATCTTCGAGAGTGCTTTGCGTTTCTTTCAGCGATAGATAGATTTGATCATTTTTCACCGGCTGGGCAGCAAGCCGCGCATACCGCTCGGATATTTCAACAACCGAGTCAAGATGATAGAAGAAGAAGCGCTCCGACTGGTAAAATCTGCGCGGGTCTTTTTTGACAATGGAGTACATCCTTTTCACCAGTCTGTTTAGTTCATACAGCTGCTTGAAGGCTCCCATCGTCCTGACGGAAAAAAATGATTTTTGCAGGCGCGCCAGCTTCTTTTTGGCTTCCTGCAGATTTTTCTGGATGTAGGCATACTCTTTTCTGGTCAGCCTGTTCTTTTTTAAAAACCGGTAGTCTGAGACGAACTTGACCCCGCAGAATGTCAAAAAGCCCGCCAGGATCGAGATGCCTGAAGACGCAAGAAAGCCCATGTCAAAGCCCAAGAACAAAATAAGCCATATAAGAACTGCTTCAGCAGTAGCTAACATCCCCAGAAAAAAAGAAAAAACTGATTTCAAGCTGCATCCACTCCTGTCCATACTTGCTTATATCTTTAAATACGGTTGTCATCTATAGAAGTTTCATTATCTTCATTATAAGGAATTCAAAGATTTATTGAAAGACCGAGTGCCGGTTTTCACCCTTTCCTTTATCAAAAAGAGGATTTCTGTAATTTTTCACGAAAAAGTTACAGTAGGTACTATTCAAAGGAGGCTAAAAAAATGAGCCAGCAGGAAGTGGTGATTGTCGGTGCAGTCCGGACAGCAATTGGAAGTTTTCTAGGAACATTGAAAAATACGCCGGCCCCTGATTTGGGAGCGGCAGCCATCAAAGAGGCACTGCTTAGGGCAGGAGTTAAACCGGAAGATGTGG
Source organism: Siminovitchia fortis (assembly GCF_007681465.1). NCBI lineage: Bacteria > Bacillati > Bacillota > Bacilli > Caryophanales > Bacillaceae > Siminovitchia > Siminovitchia fortis. The sequence goes on along the minus strand of NZ_VEKZ01000001.1, from coordinate 46,149 downwards.
ATGAGGTGATAATGGGGAATGTTCTCCAAGCAGGGATCGGGCAAAACCCGGCGCGCCAGGCGGCAATGAAGGCGGGTATTCCTGAAAACGTTTCCTCTATGACGATCAATAAGGTATGCGGATCGGGCTTGAAGGCCGTCCATCTGGCTGCCCAGGCTATTTTGGCCGGTGATGCGGAAATTGTTGTCGCCGGAGGAATGGAGAATATGTCCCAGGCACCGTACCTTTTGAAAAATGCCAGAGAAGGCTTCAAAATGGGTGACCAAAAACTTGTTGACAGTATGACGAGCGATGGCCTTACCTGCGTTTTCAATAATTATCATATGGGAGTCACGGCTGAAAATTTATGTGAAAAATATAATATCAGCCGGGAAGAACAGGATGAATTTGCTGCATTGAGCCAGGAAAAAGCGGTAAAAGCGATCGAGGAAGGGAGATTTAAAGAGGAGATTGTTCCAATTGAAATTCCGCAGAGAAAGGGGGAGGCGATTATTTTTGACACGGACGAATATCCGCGTAAAGGTACGACTGCTGCAAAGCTTGCAGGTTTAAAGCCCGCATTTAAAAAGGACGGAAGCGTCACTGCCGGAAATTCATCCGGCATCAACGACGGAGCTGCCGCTGTTGTCGTCATGTCAAGAAAAAAAGCGGATGAACTCGGCGTCAGCCCGCTTGCTTTTATCAGTGCCAATGCCAATGCCGGGGTTGATCCGGGCATTATGGGAATCGGGCCTGTATCGGCTGTGAAAAAGGCACTTCAAAAGACCGGTCTTTCATTGGATGATATGGAGCTGATCGAAGCAAACGAGGCATTTGCAGCCCAATCGCTTGCGGTGGACAGGGAATTGAATTTTGATAAGTCCATCCTGAATGTCAATGGAGGGGCGATTGCACTTGGACACCCGATCGGCGCCAGCGGAGCGAGAATACTGGTTACACTCCTGCATGAGATGAGAAGAAGAGGGGCAAAAAGGGGGCTTGCTACGCTTTGCATCGGCGGGGGCCAGGGAGTGGCAACCATCGTTGAACTGGCGGAACAACTTTAAAGGAGGCTGGCGGAATGAAAAAGATATTTGCAACATTTCAGGAAGCGGTGGCTGATATCAGTGACGGTTCCACCCTGATGGTCGGGGGATTTGGCCTGTGCGGGATTCCGGAAAACCTGATAATGGCACTTGTTGATAAGGGAGTGAAGGATTTAACCGTCATTTCGAATAACTGCGGAGTGGATGAATGGGGGCTGGGCCTTCTTCTTCAAAATAAGCAGATCAAAAAAATTATCGGCTCATATGTAGGGGAGAACAAGGAGTTCGAACGTCAGGTATTGGCGGGCGAAATCGAAGTGGAATTGACTCCTCAGGGGACTCTTGCGGAAAAAATCCGTGCCGGCGGTGCAGGAATTCCGGCTTTTTATACACCCGCAGGAGTTGGCACACCCATTGCTGAAGGGAAGGAAATCCGTGAATTTAATGGAAAGGAATATGTGCTGGAAGAGGCGCTGACGGCGGATTTCAGCCTTGTCAATGCTTGGAAAGGAGATAAGATGGGCAATCTCGTCTACAGAAAGACTGCCCGGAATTTCAATCCGATGATCGCGGCTGCGGGGAAAGTGACGATTGCGCAGGTTGAAAGCCTGATGGAGGTCGGCGAGCTGGAGCCTGACTGTATTCATACCCCGAGCATTTATGTCCAGGGATTGATACAGGGAGAGCTTGAAAAAAGGATTGAGAGAAGGACAGTCAGATCATAGAAAGGGGGTTGGCAAATTGAGTAAAGCTGCCGTAAGGGAAAAAATTGCCAAAAGAGCGGAAAAGGAAATAAAGGACGGATATTATGTAAATCTCGGCATTGGAATGCCGACTTTGGTGGCCAACTATATTTCAGACAACAAACAGGTGGTACTTCAGTCGGAAAACGGACTGCTCGGAATCGGGCCCTATCCGACGGAACTGGAAGTGGATGCCGACTTGATCAACGCCGGGAAGGAAACGGTGACTGCCATTCCGGGAGCTGCCTATTTTGACAGTGCTGAATCTTTTGCCATGATTCGTGGAGGACATGTGAATCTGGCTATTCTGGGCGGGATGGAAGTTTCCAAAGACGGTGATCTGGCCAATTGGATGATTCCCGGCAAAATGATCAAGGGCATGGGAGGAGCGATGGACCTTGTGCACGGTGCCGGAAAAATCATCGTGATCATGGAACATGTCAACAAAAACGGCGATCCGAAAATATTAAACGAATGTGTGCTGCCATTGACAGGCAAGAAGGTGGTTGACCGGATTATCACGGATCGTGCTGTGATAGATGTAACGGAAAATGGACTGGTGCTGAAGGAAGTGGCAAAGGGATATTCCGTCGGTGATATTAAGCAATCGACGGAGCCGGAACTTGATGTCAGTGAGGATGTTATCATGGATGCGTATTAGAAATAGAGCCTGGTTTTTGGCAAAAACCAGGCTCTATTTCATTTTAGTTTTTAACAGCTCGCGTTCAATTCTTTTACTCTTAAAAAATATTCGAATCTCTTCTTTTCTCATGTTCAACTGCTTGGCTTCTTTCAGCAGCAAAACCCATTCGTAATCCAGATCAAGATATTGACTGTCCCCTTTATACTCACCCATATTGGCATCCCCCTTGGAAATTCATCTTTTTTTGTGGCGGTTTTTAAATTGAATGAACTCATAATATTCCAGAAAATCCTCTTTTTTCATCCCGGCGTGTATTGCTTTTTGTACCAGTAATTTCCATTCATTATCCAGTTTGATTTCTTTTTGGATACTTTCCTGCAAAAGCTGTTCAACTGTAACTCCGAGAGGGCGGGCAATTTTGGAGAGAACTTGAAGTGAAGGATTTTTTTGCATGTCCCGTTCTATGTAGCTTAAATAAGACTTTGATATGCCGGCCTTTTCTGCAAGTTTGGAAAGCGAGTATCCCTGCTGTTCTCTAAGTTCTTTAATATGCAGCCCGATCACATAACATTACCACCTTTCAATCGTTATGTTCATTATAAGGAACAAAATGTTCTTAATAAAGTCGAGAAATAGTAAGAAAGAAGGAGAAAACGGTTGCATTTGTGAGATTTTAGTTCTTAATTAAGAATAAACGGCGAAATTTGAAGTTTTTATAATCAGGTCATTTGAACTATAATCAAACCAACCATTCGTTATAAAGAACGAAAGGAAAAACAAAAAGGGAAAGAGGAGATTGGTATGAGTATTAAAAAAAAGTTGGGTATGGGAGTAGCATCGGCGGCATTGGGGATCGCACTTGTGGGGGGAGGAACGTTCGCGTATTTTAGTGATGTAGAAGCGACCAATAATACATTTGCAGCAGGAACGCTGGATTTGGCAGTAAATCCAACAACAATTATTGATGTAAGCAATCTTAAACCAGGGGATTGGATGCCAAGAACATTCAAACTTGAAAACAATGGCTCCTTGGATATTTCAAAAGTTCTGATTGAAACAGATTACACTGTAGAAGGAACTGATGAAGATTTTGGCAAGCATATCAAGGTTAACTTCCTCAGAAACGAAGACAAAAGTGGAGTTCTTCTCCCTAGCAATGTAATTGTAAGTAAGACTTTGTATGAATTAAAAACTATGAGTCCAGACGCTGTTAAAAACTTAAGTCACAGTATTTTTGCTGAAAAGAGCGGGCTTAAAGCAGGAACTAATGATAAATTGGCGGTCCAGTTTGAGTTCGTTGATAATGGACAGGACCAAAACGAGTTCCAAGGAGCTTCCTTACAGCTAAAATGGACATTTACTGCAGAGCAAACAAAAGGTGAAAAGAGGTAACAAATAAAAGGCGGGCACTCCCGCCTTTCTCTATATAATTTATAGGCACGAGCATGGGAGGTGGACTCCATTAGGAAATCACGTTTAAGAACACACGGCAAAAGAAACAAAAAATTGAGAAGTGCTGGAAAGGCCGGAGCGTTTTGGTATATGTCCGTGTTTGCTGCTGCCACTTTCGTTTCACCTACTTTGGCAGAGTTCACAGATTCGAAGGAGATAGCAGGAGAGATCCGGGCAGGGACGTGGCCGGTTCCGTGGATACAGACAGATGTCAGCTTAACAGTTGGGGATAAAGAGATTGAGAGTTGTGACCCAGTTGAACTGAAAGCGAAGTTTACGAATCAAGGAAAATATAGAACGGAAAAGGGATCTTGGATAATGATCGATGAATCAGAAGGCCCGCATGAGGTGAAAGAATTAAAGCCTGGAGAAAGTGTATTGCTGACATATAAGGCCGGTGAGCCCGGAATTTATACATTCAAGGTATATCAGGAAGGAAAACATCCAAGTGAATTTCTAAAGAAAGTCACCGTGGCATGTGAAAAGCCGGAAGAACATAAGGAAGAAGAGAGCGAACAAGAGCTCCAAGAGAAAGCAAATGAGGATAATACCAACGTAGAAGAAAAGCAACCACCAAAACCTGAAAACGATGAGAAAAAAGATAAAGAGCCGTCACAACCAATTGAGCCGGTGCAACCGGCAGAAAAGCCGCAACCCCCTGCTGACAATGACAATAAGCCTCAGGAGACAGAGCCGGCACCTGAATCGAAGCCAACTGCTCCTGCTGCGGAACCTAAGCCGGAATCACAACCGGAACCCGAACCGCCTGCGGTTAAGGAAGCGCCTGTAAATTCCAATTCAGTAAAGGATGAAGAAGAATGAAATTAGTTTGGAAGATTATCAGTAATACGATCAGCGCTGTATTGTTCCTTATTTTTATCCTTATGGTCTTTTTAGTCATATCATCAAAAGCCTCAGGCGGAGAGCCTCAATTTCTTGGCTATCAATTGAAATCCGTCCTGTCAGGCTCGATGGAGCCGGGAATCAAAACAGGTTCGGTTATTGCAGTTAAGCCCGGAGGAGATATGACCCGCTTTAAGGAAGGGGACGTCATCACCTTCATGCAAGATGAGAATACACTGGTCACTCACAGAGTAGTGGAAGTGGATAAAAGCGGAAAGCATGTCATGTATACAACGAAAGGCGATAATAACAACGCTGCAGACATGGAGCCTGTACTTTCCGAAAATGTCGTCGCAGAATATACGGGAATCACTGTTCCATATGTCGGTTACTTCGTCAGTTTTGCCCAGTCAAAAGAGGGGAGTGCACTGCTTCTTATCCTTCCGGGACTTCTGCTTTTGGGCTACTCAGGTTTTACAATCTGGAGTGCCATCAGACAATTGGAGCCCAAAGAAAAAACGGTCAATAAAACGACATAGGCGAATAAAAAAAAACGCTGCCAAGACGGCCAGCGTTTTATATTTATGAGCAATTATCGATGAACTGCGCTCACCATTTTTCACAAAAATAAAAACGCCCAGACGAATCATCGCCACGGAACGTTTATTTGTTCTTCATTTTCCATTTATTGAATTCCAAAAACTCGCGGAATTCATCTTTTGAGATGCCTGAAGACATTGCTTCGCGAACCAGCTCTTCCCAATCGTGGTCCAATTCGATTTCACCTGTTTCCCCGTGAAGGAGAACATGGACGGGAACATCGAGCACAGATGAAAGTTTTTCCAGTATTTGAATGGACGGATTGGACTGGATATTGCGCTCAATCGAACTCAAATAGGATTTGGCAATACCCGCTCTTTCAGCCAATTCGGATAATGATAATTTTTTTTGAAGCCGATAATCTTTTATTCGTTGACCTATCATCTACACAGTCACCTACTCTTTACACATTATAACACATAATAAAAGATTATGAATAGCGCAAAATTCCCGATTGGCGAATTTCTTATTATGTATTATTGGCGTTCTCTAAAAAATTCCTTGATCTCCCTGGGACTGATTCCTGTACCTAGCGCAAATAATATAAGCTCTACCCATTCCTTGTCCAGCTTTTCCTGTTTCGTTACGACTGATTTTTTCATTGTTACCTCCCATAAATACACAATTGTATTCGGGTAACCCAGCCGCCATAGTCAAATTGACCTTAGGCCTGTGGCTTTGCGTCTCTGACTTTCGAACAGATTTGCCTTTTTCGCTAAGTGTTTATCTTAGTATAAGCGTTTCTAAAGTCATAGTCCTGAAAAAAATGTCGTCGTCGAAGAGCGGCGAAACGAGCCAAATCCTTGTCATATTAACGAAAAAGCTGTCGAGCTGATCCTAAATATTTCCGGTAAAAGAAATTCTAATTCCATATTACCATGATACTGGAATAACCGGGCAAAATATATGCAGAAGTATCAGAAAAAAGTTAAAAGTTTGACGAACAATTATTTTCAACGATGGGCTGTATATCGGCTTTCCTTGGCGGCCAGTTGTAAAAATGCCAATTCTTCTTTTGATAAGGCAGGAGAATTGACCGCCCGTGCATTGTCTTTTACTTGCTCAACTGTACTTGCGCCTGCCACAACAGCCGCAACTGCCTGATTTGCCAAATTGAACTGAAGCGCCAATTCATTCAGGGTCCTGGCATGTAAAAGTTTGGCTTGAATGCTCTCTATCAGTTCCTTAATCTCATTTGAAGAGTAATCCAGATATTCCGTGCCTTCCCATTGATCTTCTTTCATTCCCAGCATCTTATCGCTTAATAAGCCTTTTGCCACAGATCCTCTTGTGACAACGCTTATTCCACTTTCCGAAAGCATCGGCATAATTTCTTCCGGACGCCGGTCCAGAAGGCTGTATTGCATCATAACGCTAACAATGGAAGAACGGGCTGCGTATTCCCGGATGACATTTGGCCTGATGGAGGATATTCCGTAATGGCGAATCAGGCCTTCGGACTTCAATTCTTCAAAAGCTTCGATGGTGTCATCGATCGGGTCATCAATGGTCCCGCCGTGCAGCTGGTATAGGTCGATATAATCTGTGCCAAGCCGCTTGAGACTCTTTTTCACCGCTTCTTTTATATATTTTTTAGAAGGATCCCAGCTCCATCCGTCTTTCTTTTCTGTCCAGCGGTTCCCGACCTTTGTGGCAATGACCACTTGGTCCCGTAACGGCCCGAGGGATTTTCCCACTATTTCTTCATTTACGCCGAAATCGTATAAATCGGCGGTATCAAAATAGTTGACGCCTTCATCCAGTGCCGTTTTTATGATTTTTTCGGCCTTGGCGGAATCTGTTCCAAGTGACATGCAGCCAAGCCCCATTTCTGATACAAATAAGTCTGATTTCCCAAGCCTGCGTTTTTCCATTCATATCCCGCCTTTCTCAAAAGCTAAAGAAAGTATAAAATTTTACCGAATTTTCTCTTCAAACAAGATTAACGTAATGTCCAGCTTCAGGCGCCATCCGAGGTCATAAGCCAATCGCTGATGAAGGCAAACTACGCCTTCTTCAGCGCTCGTCTAGCTTTGCGCCGATAGACGGGCGCCTTGCGCTTTTCTTAATTGTCTATTTTATCTAAAGACGGCTCCATTATTCAATTATTGTGCAGGACTCCAGCCAATCTTTTACCAGCTTATGCTGTTTTGCATATTTTCGAAGCAGAGCTTGGATTTCCCATGCTTTTCCAGACAAAATAATTCGGTCTTCACCAATATTCACTCTCATCATGATCCCTCCCTGATGTATGGTAAAATGTATGATTACCAGCTAATGAAATAGAACGAAGGAGCTGAACATGGTGAAGAAGTTTGAGGAAAAAACAGTAAGCACGGAAACAATTTTTGAAGGGAAAATCATCAGCGTACAAGTGGATGAAGTGGAACTTCCAAACGGGAAGCTGTCAAAACGTGAAATTGTCCGCCATCCCGGCGCTGTTGCCCTGATTGCATTGACGGATGAAAATAAAATCGTCATGGTGGAACAATATAGAAAACCACTGGAAAGATCATTGCTTGAAATTCCTGCCGGGAAATTGGAGCCGGGGGAAAAACCGGCGGCTACAGCGGAAAGGGAGCTCGAGGAGGAAACCGGTTATCGTGCCGGTAAAATGGAATATATCTCCTCTTTTTATACGTCTCCCGGTTTTGCCGATGAAATCATTCACCTCTATTTGGCGACCGGGCTGGAAAAGGTGGAAAATCCGGCGGATGGCGATGAAGATGAATTTGTTGAACTGTTTGAACTTACGCTTGAAGAAGCGCTTGAGTGTATGAGAAATGAACGGATCTATGATGCCAAAACCTTGTTTGCCGTTCAATATTTACAGTTGATGGAGAAGATATGGTATGAATGAGTATTTTGTAGACCTGCATATTCATATAGGCAGGACTTTTACGGGAAAGCCCGTAAAAATCACCGCAGCTAAAACCCTGACACTGACCAATATCCTGCAAACAGCCAAGTTTCCCAAAGGGCTGGACATTGTTGGAGTCATCGATTGCCATTCTCCGGAAGTGATTGCAGAAATGGAACAGCTCCGTGAAAAGGGCCGTTTAATTGAAATGGAAGAAGGAGGTTTCCGGTTTGAGAATGAAGTGACATTGATTCCCGGCACTGAAATGGAAGTCCTTGATGAGAACTGCAATGGTCCGATTCATCTGCTGGCCTATTTCCCAGGCTTCAAACAGCTGAAGGAATTTTCCCGCTGGCTGTCACCGCGTGTTACGAACCTGCAGCTCAGTACACAGCGGGTATATGAAAAAGCTGTCAATATTCAAGAGAAAGTAAAGTCATTGGAGGGCCTGTTCATCCCCGCCCATGTTTTCACTCCGTTCAAAAGCCTGTACGGAAAGGGAGTAAAGCAATCGTTGAAAGAGGTTCTGGATCCGGAGTTAATAGACGGCGTGGAACTTGGTCTAAGCTCCAATACGATGATGGCTGACCGGATCGGGGAGCTGCACGGATTTACTTTTGTTTCTAACTCCGATGCGCATTCATTGCCCAAGATGGCCAGGGAATATCAAAAAATGACTCTTGAAGCACCAACTTTCAGCGCAGTCAAAAAAGCATTGCATGGTATGGATGGGAATTCAATTGACGAAAATTACGGCCTTAATCCATTTCTCGGTAAATACTACCGGACGGCATGTGCCAAGTGTTTCACATTGAAGCAGGGAGACACATGTGCAAATTGTGGTTCGAAAAAGTTTACAAAAGGGGTTTCGGAGAGGATTGCAGAGTTGGCTGACGAACGTACCACTCCCCCTGAAAGGCCGCCTTATATCCATCAAGTGCCGCTTGACTTTTTACCCGGGCTGGGAGCCAAAACAAAGGAAAAGCTTTACAGCCATTTTGGATCGGAAATGAATATACTGCATCGAGTGTCCGAAGGCGAATTGAAAAAGGTGGTGAAAGGCGGGCTGGCGGATTTGATTGTGAAAGCCAGATCAGGAGAATTGCAGCTGGAAGAAGGTGGAGGAGGGCGCTACGGTAAAGTTGCGAAATGATAGATTAGGCTGACGGATGAAATGATAGAGAGAAACGAGTCATATGCATTGTTTTTTCCTCATAAGATGTATCAATCGCAGGACAGGAGGAAGCAGCATATGCGGAAAAAACTTTATACCAATTATATTACACGGCACATTCAAACCTATTCTCCCATCTATTCATTCATCATGGTACTGTTTGTCATGGGCATCATTTTCGGAGCAGTCATTGTCAATAGTCTATCAATTGCACAGAAGGAAGATCTTTTTCATTACTTGAATCATTTTTTTGGACAAGTGGCGGATGGAAAAACCGGGCAGGCTGAAGATCTTTTAAAACTCAGCTTCTTCCATAATGTGAAATTCACCGGATTGATGTGGGTGCTTGGGATTTCAATCATCGGGTTTCCTTTGATTTTGATTCTGCTATTTTTAAAAGGGGTCGTTGTCGGGTTCTCTGTCGGATTTCTTGTGAATCAGATGGGCTGGAACGGCCTGCTCCTTGCTTTTGTGACCTTGCTGCCCCAAAATCTGCTGTTTATCCCTGTATATATTTTTATCGCTGTCATATCGACGGCATTCTCAATTAAGCTCATGAGAAAAATTTTTATAAGGCAGGGTTTCTCATTTCATTTTGTTCCGGAATTTGCACGTTATTTCTTGTCTTTTATAGCAGCTATGGCCGTGATCACGCTTGCAGCGAGCATTGAGGCATTCATTGCACCGGCACTGATGAAATCCATCATCGCTTCAATCGCTAAATGATAGTTATTTTCGACTGTAAACCTCCCATTTTTATAATAATTTTAATTTGATTATTGTTCACTGTCTGTTATAATAAAATGGATAGTGGCGAGGGAGGATCGTCTGATGGAAAGTCGCATTAATCGGATTAAGAAACAATTGCATTCCGCAAGCTATAAGCTTACTCCCCAGCGTGAAGCCACGGTTAGGGTGTTGCTTGAAAATGAGGACGACCATTTGAGTGCGGAAGATGTCTATTTGCTGGTCAAGGACAAATCTCCGGACATCGGCCTTGCAACAGTATATAGGACCCTTGAGCTTTTGACTGAATTGAAAGTGGTCGACAAAATTAATTTTGGAGACGGGGTTTCCAGGTATGATCTGCGGCAGGAAGGTGCCGATCATTTCCATCACCACCTTATTTGCATTGAGTGCGGAACGGTTGATGAGATACAGGAAGATCTTCTCGGAGATGTTGAAAAAATAGTTGAACATGATTTTAATTTTAAAATTAAAGATCACAGGCTGACATTTCACGGTATTTGTTGGCGCTGTCAGGATAAAGCGGAGAACGAACGGAAAGAGCCGCCAGCCGGCAAAAAAAAATGAAACTAAGCGTCCATCCTTTGTATCGAAGGGATGGGCGTTTTCTGTAGAAGTTATCCTCGAACATCAATAATATTCCCCGATACGTATAAACGCGGACATTTATTGCATATCATGTATTACTGGTACAAGCAGTCCGAATACTTAAAAAGGGTTTGATGAAGATGAGGAACGCGGCTAGGATGATATTCCAGGTGGTCAGGGTATTTCTGCTTTTTGCGGCATGTACGATCATGTTCTACTATGGTATTATATGGGTTAGCCAGGAATATGAAAATTACCGGAGATACGACGAGCCCGAGGGAACGGCTGTCAAGGTGATACAGCAGCATAGGAGTGATGAGGAGAGTGATTGGCTCTCCCGCCTGTTGTTTTTTTATTCGAATGGGGAGTAGGTAAGTATATGAAAGACCGCCTGCAGGATTTTATTCATTTTATGATTGTGGAAAAAGGGTTGTCCCAAAACACGGTGAAGGCTTATGAACGTGACTTGGTGAATTATCTTGCCTATATCCAAAACATATTGAAAATCGACAGTTTTGAGGACATTGCCCGCATGCATATTATACAATTTTTGGGACAGCTGAAAGCTGAAGGCAAATCCAGCAGGACGCTTGCCCGGCATATCGCTTCCATACGTTCGTTTCACCAGTTCCTTTTACGTGAAAAGGCTGCCGGGCATGATCCCACGATACATATTGAAACACCGCAGCAGGAAAAAAATCTGCCGAAAGTCCTTTCCGTATCTGATGTTCAATCCCTGCTTGAAGCCCCGGACCTTTCCACTCTTTTTGGAATCCGCGACAAAGCGATGCTTGAGCTTTTATATGGGACAGGTACACGGATCAGTGAGCTTCTGGATTTGAACCTGGATGACATTCACTTGGCCATCGGCTTTGTCAGGTGCAGGGGAAAAGGAAACAAAGAACGGATCATTCCAATCGGAACGGAGGCAGCAAACGCGATCGAGCACTATTTAAGAGACGCCAGGCCAAAGCTGCGGAAAGAGAAAAATAGAACCGATGCGCTATTTTTAAATCATCATGGCAAACGGCTGACAAGACAGGGTTTTTGGAAAAACTTGAAAAAGCTTGCTGCCAAGGCCAATATTGAAAAGGAATTGACGCCGCATACGTTAAGGCATTCATTCGCAACCCACCTCCTTGAAAATGGGGCGGATTTGCGGGCTGTTCAGGAAATGCTGGGCCATGCCGACATTTCAACAACACAGATATATACACACGTTTCCAAAACAAGACTGAAAGAGGTATACAAACAGTATCATCCTCGCGCTTAAAACCGCTTAACTCAAAAGCGGTTTTTTTAAACTGTGTAAACGGGTATGATACCATTAGAAAATATTCAGCTTTTGATTCGGAGGGATAATGGTGGAAAGTTCTCAATATAAACGGATTCACCTGATTGTACTGGATTCTGTAGGAATTGGCGAAGCGCCGGATGCGAAGGATTTCGATGATATCGGGGCAGATACACTGGGCCATATCGCGGAGAAAATAAACGGACTTGCCATGCCGAATATGGGCAGGCTCGGTTTGTCCAACATTAGGGAAATAAAAGGGATAGAGAAGGTTGAAAAGCCTCTTGCATTTTATACAAAAATGCAGGAGGCATCAAGGGGGAAAGATACGATGACTGGCCACTGGGAAATCATGGGGCTCATTACAAGCCACCCGTTTAAAGTGTTCCCGGACGGATTTCCCGAATTGCTCATCACACGCCTCGAAAAGGCTTCAGGAAGGACGGTCATTGGAAATATACCTGCGAGCGGGACGGAAATCATTGAACGCCTTGGTCCCGAACATATGAAAACAGGTGCGTTGATTGTGTATACGTCTGCAGACTCTGTATTGCAGATTGCCGCCCATGAAGAAGTCATTCCGCTTGCTGAGCTGTATGAAATTTGTAAAAAGGCGAGAGAAATTACACTTGCCGAGGAATATAAGGTCGGCCGGGTGATTGCGCGCCCGTTTATCGGATCGCCCGGGAATTTCCAGCGCACGGCCAATCGCCATGATTATGCTTTGAAGCCGTTTGGACGGACAGTGATGAATGAGCTGTCATCCAATGGCTTTGATGTGATAGCCATTGGGAAAATTCACGATATCTATGATGGCGAAGGAATTACGGAATCAATCAGGACCAAGTCCAATATGGACGGCATGGACAAGCTCGTTCAGGTAATGGAAAAAGATTTCACGGGTATCAGCTTTATCAATCTCGTCGATTTTGATGCCAAATTTGGCCATAGGCGGGACCCGGAGGGGTATGGGGCTGCATTGGAACAGTTCGATAAACGGCTACCTGAGGTTTTCGAAAGAATGCAGGATGATGATTTATTGATCATTACGGCGGATCATGGCAATGACCCTACACACCATGGGACAGACCATACAAGGGAATACGTGCCTCTGCTTGTATATTCCAAACGTTTTGATGGCGGCAGGGAGCTGCCGGTCAGAAAAACATTTGCCGATGTAGGGGCAACAATAGCACATAATTTTGGCATAGGCTGGAAAGGTGCGGGAGATAGCTTCCTTTCCGAATTGACAATTGAAAAATGATTGAAAGAAAAGCGTAAGCGCCCGTTTAGCGACGTACAAACTGGAGCCCTCCGCAATGAGATAAAGGAAACACGGCGAGGCACGAGCCGATGTTGACTTATCGTAGTGGAGGAGGGCGAAGTTTGCTAGTCGCTGGGTGCTGAAGCTGGACAAAGCAACTGATATTTCAAAAAAGTATTCATAAAAACTTTTATACTCCCTCTTTATACTAGGCCTTGCGGTTTTATGACCGCAGGGCTTTTTTTTGTAAAAAACAAAAGTATAAAAAAACCTTTCCGGGAGACAATGGTGATAGTTGGTAAACATTACCGTTTTTTATCATAACAAATGGAGGGGTTAGGATGAAAAGGTTAGCCGGTATATTTTTTTCTTTCTTGCTCATATTCTCAATGGCAATACAGCCGGTATTGGCGGAGGAGAAGCAAAAAGAGCTGTCGGACGATTCTCGGTCGGCGATTTTAATAGAAAGGGATACAGGAAAGGTTCTGTATGAGAAGAACAGCCATGAAAAACTGCCGCCGGCTTCGATGACAAAGGTGATGACGATGCTGCTCATCATGGAAGCACTCGACAGCGGACAGCTTAGCATGGATGAAAAAGTGCGGGCGAGTGAGTACGCCGCTTCGATGGGCGGTTCCCAGATTTTTCTTGAGCCTGGCGAAGAGATGACGGTAAAAGAAATGCTGCTTGGAATTGCAATCGCTTCAGCCAATGATGCTTCCGTTGCCTTGGCGGAAAAAGTGTCGGGAAGTGAAGAGGCTTTTGTTGCTAGAATGAACGAACGTGCAAAGGAATTGGGCTTGAAAAATACCAAATTCCAAAATACGACAGGCTTGACTGTAAAGGACCACTACAGCACCGCCCATGATATGGCGATCATGGCGAAGGAACTTTTGAAGCATGAGGAAATCACCGATTTTACAAAGCTTTATGAATCCTACTTGAGAGAAGATTCAGACAAGAAGTTCTGGCTTGTCAATACAAACAAACTTGTCAAATTTTATCCTGGAGTCGACGGCTTAAAAACAGGCTTTACAAGTGAAGCGAAGTACTGCCTCACAGCCACGGCGAAAAAAGATGGCATGCGGGTCATTGCGGTTGTCTTTGGTGCGCCTACTTCGAAAAGCAGGAATGCCCAGATAACCAAAATGCTTGACTATGCATTCTCCCAATATGCCACTCACTCCCTTTATAAAAAAGGCGAGAATCTTGGAAAAGTGAAGGTGAGCAAAGGGAATATCAAAGAGATCAACGCACAGACCGGCGAACCGGTTTCCCTCTTGACAAAAAAAGGTGAGAAAGCGAAGGATTTTTCCACTGAGCTGAAACTGAAAAAAAACTTGAAAGCCCCAATTAAAAAGGGTGAAATCATCGGAAAGATCATTATTAAGAAGGATGGAAAGAAACTGGCCGAGTCCGACTTGGTCGCGGAAAAAGGTGTTAAGAAAGCTTCGTGGTGGCAGCTGTATAAAAGGTCCTTCGGACTTTTTACACAGTCAAAATGATGAAAATTCTATAATATTAGCGAATAGGTTCTAGTTTTGTCATGAAGAAGGATTCGGGTGCATGGAGGTAGAATTGACTCACTATACGACACATAAGGAGGCCTTGCATGTGGGATTGAAGATTGACATGGAAGTGAAGCAAGACGTTCTATGCATCCGGCTTTCCGGCGAACTGGACCACCATACGGCGGAACATCTGCGGGATGAGATCACAGAGGCAATGAAAGCTCACAATATTTTGCACATCGTCCTGAACCTGGAAAAGCTATCTTTTATGGACAGTTCCGGGCTGGGGGTAATCCTCGGAAGATATAAGCAAATTAAATTGAAGAAGGGAGAAATGGTCGTCTGTTCCATTTCTCCGCCAGTAAAACGATTATTTGAAATGTCGGGTTTATTCAAAATCGTCCGCTTGGAGTCTTCTGAAAAATTTGCGCTTGAAAGATTGGGGGTTGCCTAATAATGAGAAACGAGATGCAAATTCAGTTCAGTGCGCTCAGCCAAAATGAATCCTTTGCCCGCGTGACAGTCGCCGCATTCATTGCCCAGCTGGACCCAACTATGGATGAGCTGACAGAAATCAAGACAGTGGTGTCTGAGGCTGTTACAAACGCAATCATACACGGTTACGAACAGAACCCGGCAGGAATTGTCTATATTTCAGCTGTCATAGAAGACGGAAAAGTTGACCTGGTCATAAAAGACACAGGGGTCGGCATCGCGGACATTGATGAAGCGAGGCAGCCGTTATTTACAACAAAACCGGAAATGGAACGGTCCGGAATGGGTTTTACAATTATGGAAAATTTCACCGACCACTTGGAAATACAATCCCACCCTGGGACAGGCACAACCATTCGTCTAATCAAGTATTTGACGAAAAATAAAGCGTTGTGCAATTAAGGAGCCGCGCCTATGGATGTGGAACTTAAAAAAAACTCAAACACATCATATCTGAAAGATGACGAGGTAAAGGAATATATCAAGAGAAGCCAGAACGGGGACCAAGAAGCCCGGGATATCCTTGTTGAAAAAAACATGAGGCTTGTCTGGTCGGTCGTTCAGCGCTTTCTAAACAGGGGCTATGAACCCGATGACTTATTCCAGATCGGAAGCATCGGTTTATTGAAATCCGTTGATAAGTTTGACCTGTCATATGATGTCAAATTTTCAACCTATGCCGTTCCGATGATTATCGGGGAAATTCAGCGGTTCATCCGCGATGACGGCACGGTAAAGGTAAGCCGCTCATTAAAAGAACTGAGCAATAAAATCCGAAGGTCAAAGGATGAGCTTGCGAAGAAACATGGGAGAGTGCCCACTGTTTCAGAAATCGCAGAGCATCTTGATGTGTCTTTGGAAGATGTGATCATGGCCCAGGACGCAGGGCGCACTCCGGCGTCCATCCATGAGACAGTCTATGAAAATGACGGTGATCCCATTACGTTGATGGATCAGCTGTCAGATCAGGATGAACATAAATGGTTTGATAAAATTGCCCTCGAAGAAGCGATACGCGGGCTTGATGAGCGGGAACGGCTCATTGTCTACCTGAGGTATTATAAAGACCAGACACAGTCTGAGGTCGCAAAACGCCTGGAAATCTCACAAGTACAGGTGTCAAGGCTTGAAAAGAAAATACTTGAACAGATGAAAGAGCGTATGGATACCACTTAGCCGGGTCCATACGCTTTTTTATATGTTTAGCGTATAAAATGCTCAGGTTGTGAGTAACTTATTTGTCACTTAGTGCTACGTCCGGCTCCGACGGACAGGAAGTCCTAGCGCCGGCGCCACAGGACGTGGCGCTTTAAGGCGGCCAGCGCCTATCGACTAGCAGACTTCACGCTTCTTCCTACGATAAGTCAACATCGCTCCGCTCCGCTGCGCGTGTTTCCTTTATCTCGTCAGAAGCGCTCCAGTCTGTACGTCGATAAACAGGCGCTTGCGCCTTTGTTCATGAATACACCTTCTAAATAAATGAATGGTTGAATTGGAATGTAGCATAATAAAAAACAGACAAACAGCAATGCGGGATGTGGAATGATGGAGAAGACAGTATACATTCAAATGAAGCATCGCCTGACAATTCAAAAGGGCGCCAGCGTGAAGCTGGGAGATATGGCGCAGATCATTGTCCCGGAGGGGATGAATAACCTCTATGAAATGGTGGTGCTTTCGAATACTTCCGAAGTTGAGAAAAAATTTATTGTCCTCGATGTTATGAATGTCATCAATAAAATAAAGAGCCGGTATCCCGACTCGGATATCCAGGTCATCGGGCCGTCGGAAACAATCTTTGAAATAACGGAAAAGAGGAAGACAGCTCCTTTCCTTTTGTTTGTTCTCGTTTGGCTGCTGCTTTTCGTCGGCTCCGGACTGGCTATTATGAACTTCCATGAGGAAACAAGCATGCAGGCGATGCATCAAAAAATTTACTGGATGATGACAGGGAAGATGAATACCACTCCATATATTGTCCAGATTCCTTATTCACTTGGGCTTGGGTTAGGCATGATTCTGTTCTTTAACCATCTATTCAAGAAAAGGATCAATGAGGAGCCCAGTCCATTGGAAATAGAGATGTTCAATTATCAGCAGGACCTTGATCAATATGTTGTCCTAAATAAGCATAAAGAAAGCACGAAATACAGTGACGACTATTAAAGCTGTTGCATCCATATTTGCGGGCCTGTCAGGGGGCATTGCCGTTGGAATAGGATTTGTCGCATTTTTAACCGTGCTTGGCGTTATTCCACGGCTCACACAGCTTACAAAAACTGGAAAGTATATCCGTTTCTATGAATGGTCGGTCGTTATCAGCGTTGTTGCGGCCAGTTTTGCGGATTTAAATAACTTATCATTCCCGGTAGGCGCATGTTTTTTGATTCCCATCGGACTTGCCAGCGGCATTTTTATCGGCATGCTTGCGGCGGCTCTTACCGAAGTGCTGAATGTATTGCCGATTCTATCGAAGAGGATCGGGATGGAAGGATTGATTATCAGTCTTCTGATGGCCCTTGTCATCGGAAAGGTGGCAGGTTCTTTATTTCAATGGTTGGTTTTTGTGAATTATTGAAGCTGCCTGTGGAAAGGAGCTCCCTGAATGGAAAAAAAAGCAGGAAAAAATTTCAAAAAAATTCCCCATGAACTGGACAGGTTGGAGCAATACTTCAAAGAAAGGGTAGGGCTTGGGACAAGCTTTGATATCGGCCAGAGAAAACTGGTTATATTGAAAACCAATGTGCAATTGTATTACGTAAACGGTCTTTGCGAGTCGTTATATATCATTCAATTAGTTAAAGAGCTTGTCAATTTGAATGAACATGAACGGCCGTCCAAAAATGTTTTTGAAATTATCCGGAACAGGCTTATCCACGAATCGGTTGAAGTTGTAAAGACTATTGATGAGATGGCTGACCAGGTATTGTCCGGGCTGTTGGCAATCGTTGTGGAGGGCGAGGAGTGCGCTCTGATTATCGATGTACGCAACTATCCCGGAAGACAGCCGGAGGAACCAGATACCGAGAAAGTTGTCAGGGGGTCGCGGGATGGCTATGTGGAGAACATTGTTCTCAACACCGCGTTGACAAGAAGAAGGATAAGGGATGAGAATTTAAGATTTGAAATATTTAAAGTAGGCGAACGATCAAAAACGGATATTGCGATCGGCTATATCGATGGTGTGGCAAACCCGGAGTTGGTTGAAACGATAAGGAAGGAAATTTCCAGCATCGATATCGACGGAATCTCCATGGCGGATAAGACGGTAGAAGAGTATTTAATGAAGCAGGGATATAATCCATACCCCCTTGTCCGGTATACGGAAAGGGCAGATGTTGGAGCCATCCACCTTTTGGAAGGCCACGTACTGATCTTCATTGACACTTCCCCCAGCGTGATGATCACGCCGGCTACTTTTTTCCACCATGTCCAGCACGCTGAAGAATACCGCCAGTCTTCCGCTGTGGGGACATTTGTGAGATGGACAAGGTTTCTTGGAATTTGGGCTTCCATATTTTTATTGCCGCTATGGTTTCTATTCGTATTGGAACCTTCCCTTCTTCCTGAAAAGCTTGCTTATATAGGACCGAATAAAGAATCTGACGTTCCTTTGATCATTCAATTGCTGATTGCCGATCTGGGAATAGAATTTTTAAGAATTGCAGCCATCCATACCCCCACCCCGTTATCGACGGCGATGGGTTTGATTGCAGCCGTTTTGATTGGACAGATTGCTGTGGATGTCGGACTGTTCCATTCCGAAGTGATCCTGTATGTTTCGATTGCGGCGATTGGAACGTTTTCTACTCCCAGCTACGAATTGAGTGTTGCGAATAAAATCTTCCGAATGATTTTGTTGATTGCCGTTGCCCTGTTTAAAGTGCCGGGATTCATCGTAGGGTGCACAGTTTATATGTTGTATCTGATATCGTTGCGACCGCTAAACGCGCCATACATGTGGCCGTTTATCCCATTCAATCCGATAGCCTTTATCCAGGTGCTCATTCGGAGGCCGGTTCCGGGAAGCAAGCTTCGGCCGAGCATCGTCCATCCCCGCAACAGATTCCGGCAGCCGGAGAACAAGCCGTGACACCCCGTTGCTAAAAGACATAAAATATGATAAAGTAGTGCTTACTTATTTTTTGATTTTTGTTTATTTGGTGAAGCAATCGGTGACATCCGGTTGCTTTATTATTATAGATATCCGTTTGGAGGGAAAGAGATGTACTTACATGGAACCGCATCAATCAATGATGAAGGCCATCTTGAAATTGGCGGATGCGACACAGTGGAATTGGTTGAAAAATATGGCACCCCTTTATACGTTTACGATGTAGAATTGATCAGGACTCGTGCGCGTTCTTTTAAAAAGATGTTTGAAAAGCATGGGGTCGATGCGCAGGTCGCCTACGCAAGCAAAGCATTCTCGTCCATTGCGATGCTTCAGCTTGCCGATGAAGAGGGCCTTTCCCTGGATGTGGTCTCCGGCGGGGAACTGTATACGGCTATTGCTGCCAAATTCCCTGTAGAAAAAATCCATTTTCATGGAAACAACAAAAGTGAAGAAGAACTGGAAATGGCGTTGGATCACAATATCGGCTGCATTGTTGTCGATAATTTCCATGAACTTCATATGCTCCATCATCTGTGCCAGGAAAGAAAGCAAAACGTTCATATATTGCTTCGTGTGACCCCTGGAATTGAGGCCCATACTCATGATTATATCCTCACGGGGCAGGAAGATTCGAAATTTGGATTTGATCTTGAAAACGGCCAGGCCGAGACTGCACTTGCTGTCTGCTTGGACAGTGAGTATCTGAATTTGCTGGGGATCCATTGTCACATCGGATCACAAATCTTTGAAACTTCCGGATTTAAGCTTGCTGCAAGAAAAGTTTTGGAAAAATTAAGCCTATGGAATGACGAATATGGTTTTATCTCCCGGGTTCTAAACCTTGGAGGCGGATTTGGCATCCGTTATACAGAAGAGGATACACCCCTTTCTCCTGAACAGTATGTCGAAGAAATGATATTTGAAGTGAGAAAAGAAACAGAGCGTTTGTCGCTGCCGATGCCTGAAATTTGGATTGAGCCCGGCAGGTCGCTAGTAGGAGAGGCGGGCACAACCCTATATTCGATCGGTTCCAGGAAAGATGTCCCGAATGTAAGAAAGTATGTGGCGGTTGACGGCGGTATGACCGACAATATCAGGCCGGCTTTATACGACGCCAAATACGAAGCGGTACTTGCAAACAGGCCGCTTGACAAGCATGATGAAGTAGTATCGATCGCTGGCAAATGCTGTGAAACAGGCGACATGCTTATATGGGACCTGCCGCTCCCCGAACCGGGAACAAATGATATTTTAGCTGTTTTCTGTACCGGAGCATATGGCTACTCCATGGCGAACAATTATAATCGTATTCCCAGGCCCCCGGTTGTATTCGTGGAGAATGGAAAAAGCCGCGTTGTGATTAAAAGGGAATCATATGAGGATCTCGTCCGGCTGGATGTCCCGCTTAGTGAAAAGTCAACCATTTAAGGTTTCAAAACGGACAAACATTTGCGTTAAACGGCGAATACCGGTAAAATGGTCGGTGTTGGATTAAATGTTATAATATTTAAAACTGATCATCATTATTGGCGGGAGTGTTTGTTTTTGCGCAAAAACAACATTATTTTGTTTATTGTCCTTTTTGCCCTGGCGTTCGTATGGGGATTGATTTATTGGCTTTTTATTGTGCCAAATAAATAAAATACTATTCGAAAAGTGATGAGGGGTAAATGATGTTAATTCGCTATAAAAAAGCCTTTGAAAAAATTGCAATGGGCCTTCTTTCGTTCATGCCGAATGAAAAAGACCTGAAGAAGCTGCAGCAAACGATGAAACAATATGAAGAAGGCGAAAATTGGCAGCTTTACCTGTGGAAAGCAGAAGATGATATCATTGGACTGGTTGGTGCCATTATTGAAGAGGATACAATCAGGATCCAGCATATCTGTGTCACTCCTTCTCACCGGCATGAAGGAATAGGGCAGAGTATGGTAAAAGCATTAAAACAGCTCCATGCGGACAAAAAGCTGTGTCCAAACGAAGATACATCGGCATTTTTTGAAAAATGCTGTTTGAATGAAGAAAACCCGGACGAATAATTCTCCGGGTTTTACTATTGTTATTTAAAGGCTTTTTCAAGGCGGTTTTTTGTCAACGGACCTTTCCTGGCAATATGCTTATGGATGATGTATTCATTGAGATCATCCTTGCCGCCCCATTCAAATCCGAGGGATCGTACACGTTCCTTGCAAACGGCCAATAATTCGGAATCCTGTATGGGAAGGCTGATGGGCTGATAGGGCGCACCCAGCTGCATATCCCGGCAACTCCTGATCAGGATCGACAGCAGGTGCTCGTGGCTGATTCCTAAAGAATGAACCTCGGCCCTTTTTTTATTTAAAATTTCAATGGCTTTTTCCATCATCTTGACGGCACCTTTTTTGTTTCCCCGGCGGTAATGGTAGAAACTTACGGCGACTTGGATCAAGCCGACCCATACAGAGTTTTTTTCCATTCCGATCTTCTTCCAATGCTCTTCGATAACTTCATGACACTCAAAAAAATCCCTGTCCCCATGAAAATGGGAGAGAAATTCAATATATGATAAAGGAAAAATCAACAGTGGTGCTCCTTCCGATTCAATAGCTTCATAACTCAGTGTAACATATACAAGGGCAGCTTATCTAAAAAATAGTGACCACACCAAGAGGAAAGTATTGTATGATGATAAGGTAGAAATATCAATGTTTATGTCGAAATTGGTGATATTTTATGTCTTACCAAATTAAAACAGAAGTGTTCGAAGGCCCATTGGATCTCCTGCTGCATTTGATCAAACGGATGGAAATTGATATATATGATATTCCAATGGCGGAGATCACGGATCAGTATCTTTTATATATACATACGATGGCTGAGTTTGAGCTTGATCATGCAAGCGAATATCTTGTCATGTCGGCCACACTGCTGTCAATAAAAAGTAAAATGCTCCTTCCACAAAATGAAGAGGCTCAGGAAGAGGAGCTGCCTAATGAAGATGAAGATCCGCGGACGGAATTGGTCGAACAGCTGATCGAATATAAAAGATTCAAAGAAGCTGCGTTGCTTTTCCAGCAAAAGGAAAGTGCGAGAAGCGAGATTTTCACAAAGCCTCCCAGCGACCTTTCCCAGTTTGCTGGTGAACTTCCCAAGGCCCAGGCATCTACAGTGACGGTTTACGATATGATTGGCGCGTATCATAAACTTTTAAGGAGAAAAAGAATTAAACAGCCATTGACCGCCAAAGTGGCCAGGCCCAAAATAACGATTCAACAACGGATGGATGAATTAATGGCTGCACTTGAAAAAAGTGAAGCAATGCTCAGTTTTTCCGCCTTTTTCCATATCCCTGATAAGGAGTTCATCATTATTACTTTTCTGGCCATGCTGGAATTGATGAAATCCAATGCCATTATTGTATCGCAAAATCATAATTTCGATGAAATTTATTTATCAGCAAGAGAGGAGCCATTAATACTTGAAAGCAGTTAATTTAAAAGCAGCACTGGAAAGTCTGCTCTTTGCTGCGGGGGATGAAGGGTTGACTCCAAAGCAGATTGGAACAGCACTTGATATATCTGAGACAGAAGCGGACAGATTAATTGAAGATCTACGTGATGAATATGAATCGGATGAAAATAGGGGCCTTACGATCGCCAATCTTGCCGGTACGTGCCAGCTTGTGACCAAAAGAAAATTTTCTTTTGTCCTGCAAAAACTTGTGGAGAACACCCAAACAGATTCCATTTCCCAGGCGGCATTAGAGACTTTGGCAATTATTGCTTACAAGCAGCCAATTACAAGGGTGGAAATTGAGGAAATCCGCGGGGTGAAGACGGAACGTCCGCTCCGGACTCTTTTGGCGAAAGGCTTAATCAGGGAAGCGGGAAGACGGGAAGGAATAGGCAGGGCCATTTTATACGCCACCACCCGGGAGTTTCTCGACTATTTCGGATTGAGGGATATAAAAGAACTGCCGCCATTGCCAGAGCCGGCCAAGCAAAAGCCGGAGCTTGCAGAAGCGGGCCCTCTCTATGATTTAAGAGCTGGTACAAGCGAATAAATTTATTAAATGGCTCCCGAAGGGCTATTTTTTTACAAGTAAAAAAAGTATAACTTGCTTAGAAAAAATTTTATTCAAAAGAAGCTATTCTTTGTCCAGCTCCAGCGCCTAGCCCCGCAAGGATCAAGCCGCTTCCCTGTGGTGGCTGAAGAACTGCCTCCTCGGGAATCGTCTTGTTTGCCCACGCTGATCGAGGCGCTTCCGTTTTTTTTATCATATCGACCCGTTCGATGCATAGACTTGTACAAACGTACGAGAGGGGCGGGAGGATGTCGTCTTTGAAAGGTTTTTTGGTCATTATCATCATAAGTGCAATATTGCTTTCCGCCTTTTCGCAAAAAGAAGATCCGGATTTGCCAGTGAGCGCCTCCAGTGCTGTTTTGATGGAGCAGAAGACAGGCAGGGTCCTCTTTGAAAAAAACCCGCACGAAGTCCGTAGAATTGCCTCGATTACAAAAATAATGACAGCCATACTCGCCATTGAATCCGGAAAAATGGACGATACCGTGAAGGTCAGCCGCTCAGCGGCTTATGCGGAAGGCTCATCCATCTATCTCGTCCCGGGAGAAAAAATTAAATTAAGGGATCTGGTTTACGGGTTGATGCTTCGCTCCGGCAACGATGCAGCAAATGCCATTGCGGAGCATGTGGGGGGCAGCATGGAGGGGTTTGTCTTCATGATGAATCAAAAAGCGAGAGAAATCGGCATGACGAATACCGTTTTTTCCAATCCTTCTGGATTGGACGGTCGTGAAAAGCATTATTCAACGGCTTATGATATGGCCCTTCTCATGCGCTATGCGATGCATGACGAAACATTCCGCACCATATCCGGTACAAAAGTATATTCCTTTGAACGCGAAGACCGTTCGCAGCATTGGAAAAATAAGAACAGGCTGCTGACCGAAAAATACAAATATGCCACCGGCGGGAAAACCGGATATACGAAAAGGGCCGGCAGGACGCTTGTCACAACAGCCTCGAAAAAGGACAAGGATATGATTGCAGTCACACTGAATGCCTCTGATGACTGGAATGACCATATATTCATGTATGAGTACGGTTTTGGCCATTTTAAAATGATGAAAATTTTGCCTGAAGGCCCATTGAAGGATGTGCAGCCGTTTAAAGGAAAAAGGACGTTATTTATAGAGGATCCGGTGTATTATCCCTTGATGAAAGAAGAATACCAGGATGTACGCGTTCGTTACAGGCTGCTTTCCCCCAAGGACATGAGAAAAACGAAAGATGGCGAGGTGGGCAGGGCTGTCATTTATTTACAGGATCAAGCTGTCCGCAAAATACCGGTTTATATAACAGAGGAAGAAAAGCAGGAAAAAGTGTCGTGGAAGAAAAAACTGAAGGCCCTGTTTTTTGGGCGGACAGGGGTCATATTGCCATGATCAATATTATTTGGGTTGCAATGACAGTGATCGGGCTCATCTTTGCTGCAGCAAACGGGAAGATGAAAGAAGTGAATGAAGCGATTTTCGCTTCAGCCAACGAGGCGGTAACGCTTTGTATCGGATTGATCAGCGTGCTCGTTTTTTGGCTTGGTATGATGCGGATTGCGCAGGATGCCGGTTTGCTTCAAAAACTATCCAATTTATTCAAGCCTATTATATTGAAACTTTTTCCGGATGTTCCGGGCGATCATCCGGCGGTCGGCTATATTTTGTCCAATATCATTGCCAATATGTTTGGCCTTGGGAATGCTGCCACTCCGCTTGGAATTAAGGCGATGGAACAGTTGAAGGCATTGAATGGCGGCAAGTCTACAGCAAGCAGGTCGATGATTACTTTCCTTGCATTGAATACTTCCGGGCTGACTTTAATACCGACAACCGTGATCGCCATCAGGATGAACTACAATTCCTCCGGTCCGACAGACATTGTAGGGCCTACATTGGTTGCGACCATTTGCGCCACTGCCGGTGCTATCATCTTCGACAGATATTTTTACTATCGCCGGGCCAAAAAGGGAGATAAATGACAATGCAAATGATCTCTGTTATTTCGCTATGGATTGTTCCGGTCATCATAGCCTATATTTTGCTTTACGGAACATGGAAGAAAGTTCCAACTTATGAGTCTTTTGTTGAAGGGGGTAAAGAGGGCATCAAGATCGCTGTTTCCATCATTCCTTTTTTGGTTGGAATGCTCGTTGCCATCACCGTATTCAGGGCTTCAGGCGCAATGGATTTTTTCATAGGACTCGCAAAGCCCATCCTGAATCAAATCGGCGTGCCTGCAGAAGTTGTGCCGCTTGCCCTTATAAGGCCGATTTCCGGAACAGCTGCTTTGGGGTTGATGAGTGATATCATATCGGTACACGGACCGGACTCTCTGATCGGACGGATGGCTTCCACTATACAGGGAAGCACCGATACAACGTTCTATGTTTTGACGGTCTATTTTGGGGCAGTGGGAATCAAAAAAATGGGAGATGCCATCAAAGTCGGCCTGCTTGCGGACTTCATAGGCATATCGGCAGCAATCCTCATTGTAACCATTATGTTCGGCTTATAAGTCGGGCGTTTTTTTTTGCTTAAAAAATCTGTATTCCTAAAAAAATTTTGTCCAAAAGCTAAGATTCTTTGATTTTCCATTCTTGTGTGCAATAATTCATACAGAAAACGCATCCTTGAGGTGAGAGAATGGAAAGATTGCAAAAGGTCATCGCTCAGGCTGGAGTAGCCTCGCGCCGAAATGCCGAGAAACTGATCGCTGACGGAAAAGTGAAAGTGAATGGCCAGGTTGTGACCGAGTTGGGTACGAAAGTGGCCGTAACGGATAAAATAGAGGTGAATGGCGTTCCGCTTGTAGAAGAAGAGAAAAAATACTTTTTATTTTATAAGCCGCGGGGGGTTATCAGTGCTGTAAAAGATGATAAAAACCGAAAAGTTGTCACAGACTATTTTGCACAAATTCCCGAAAGAGTGTATCCTGTCGGACGTCTTGACTATGATACGTCCGGACTCCTGTTATTGTCCAATGACGGCGAATTTACTCATCTGTTGACGCATCCGCGGCATGAAATCAAGAAAACCTATGTTGCCAAGGTAAAAGGGATCCCTGAACGTGAAGCACTAAAAAAATTGGAAAGAGGAATTCTCCTTGAAGACGGCAAAACGGCCCCGGCAAAGGTGAAGCTTCAAACTGTGGACAAAAGAAAGAACAGTGCCATCGTGGAGCTTACCATCCATGAGGGAAGAAACAGGCAGGTCCGGAGAATGTTGGAAGCGATAGGACATCCTGTTTTAAAGCTTAAACGGGAACAGCTTGCTTTTCTCAATCTTCATGGTTTAAATGCAGGAGAATACAGGGAATTGACTCCCCATGAGGTAAAAAAGTTGAAAGTTCTTGCCCAAACAGGGCAATGATGGTGATAGGACTTTTAGTCAGTTTTCACATAACCTTCATATGAAAATCCTGAACCGAACTTTTATAGTGATATAATGTATGTCGAATATCTGTGCTCCAAGGAGGTTTGTTTCATTCAAATGGCTGCAAAAAAGAAGCGGCGTCTGGTCATCAGAACTGTCATTTTAACAGTAATGACCGCTGCTGTCATTTATACTTTATATGCAAACTTTACGAAGGAATCAAGATCAAAAGTTTCAGCAGGTGACAGGGCCCCGGATTTTGTTCTGGAAGATCTTAATGGGGATAAGCATCAATTGTCCAGCTATAAGGGCAAAGGCGTATTTCTGAACTTTTGGGGTACATGGTGCAAGCCGTGTGAACGGGAAATGCCTTATATGAACAACCAATATAAGGAATTCAAAGATCAGGGTGTTGAAATATTGGCAGTAAATGTCGGGGAACCTGAATTTTTAATTAATAAGTTTGTGGAGAAACACGGTTTGGATTTTCCGATTTTAAAAGATAAAAACAAAGATATCATGAACATGTACGGTGTCTTCAACTTGCCTGCCACCCTCTTGGTAAATCCGCAAGGGGAGGTTATAAAAGTCGAGGAAGGCGAATTGACAGAGCAAAAGATCAGGGAAATGATGGAGAGTATTAAACCTGCTAAGGGGAGCTAGTTATATATGAATGAAGTGAAATGTGTCTGCGGCCACGTAAATCCGCATGGAACCATCTTGTGTGAATCTTGCGGCCGTGCCCTCACTGAGGAGGCAAAGCGTGAAAATCTCCATGACATGCGTTATGAGGGGAGCGCACGCCGGTCACAAACATATAACAGGACATTTATCGACAAAACCTGGAACTTTTTTTCCTCGGTTAAAGTAGGGATTTGGCTGATCGTCATCACACTCATTGCTTCGGCGTTCGGAACCATTTTCCCCCAGGTGATGTACATACCGCCAAATGCCGATCCGGCACAATATTATGCTGATGAGTACGGCGTTTTCGGCCAAATATATTATTGGCTTGGCTTTCATGATTTATACAGTTCCTGGTGGTACCTGCTGCTGATCGCTTCCATTGGAGTTTCACTCGTCATTTGCAGTCTGGACAGGGTGATTCCTCTTTACAGGGCATTGAAAAACCAGCGGGTGGATCGGCATGAAGGCTTTTTGAAAAGGCAGCGTCTTTTTAACCGCAAGGAAATAAATATTTCGGATGGGGATATTGAAAAATTCAAAAAAGGCCTTAAGGATAAAAAATATAATATCCGGGAAAAAGACGGAAGCATCCTTGCCGAAAAAGGAAGGTTCTCAAGGTGGGGTCCCTACGTTAACCATATCGGGCTGATCATATTCCTGATTGGCGGAATGCTGCGGTTTGTACCCGGAATGTATGTGGACGAAGTGCTTTGGCTCCGTGATGGGGAAACGAAAACAATCCCCGGGACCAACAACGAATATGTTTTGGAAAACAAAAAATTCACTGTTGAATTTTACGATAAGGAAAAAGATAAGGAAGTCTACAATTCAGCACTGGAGAAAGCCGGCCCGGTCGTGAAAGAATTTCAATCCGACGTAGTCCTTTACAAACGTGATCCCGAACAGACCCTTGGATCCGAAAGTGATCTTGTCGAGAAGAAAAAGGCGAAAATACGTGTAAATGAGCCGCTGAAATTCGATCATTTTGCCGTTTATCAGACGAGCTACAGGGAAGATGAATTTCAATCAATGACGTTTACCCTTATGAACAAGAAGCAGGAAAAGGGTTACGGAGAAGTGACGATCGATCTGTTTGATCCAAAGGACAGCTACGATTTGGGGAATGGATATAAGGTAGAACTGATCGGCTATTATCCGGATTTCTCGGGCTTTGCCGAGAATGGGGAGCCCCAGACAAAATCACCAAATCCAAACAACCCTGCCTTTGTATTTAACATGATTTCTCCGGAACACCCTGAGGGGGAAGTCAGCTTTACAGCCATCAGGCAGACGGTGGAACCGCTGGGGGAAACCGATTATAAAATGGCTTTCAAGGGCATTGATACAAGAAATGCAACTGCACTCACTGTCAGAAAAGACATGACCCTGTGGATTTTGGGTGTCGGTGGCGCCATCTTTATGATAGGTGTCATTCAAGGCTCGTTCTGGATGCACCGGAGGATCTGGCTTCAGCGCAAAGACGGCGAAATTTTAATTGCCGGACATACGAATAAAAACTGGCATGGTTTGAAAAAAGATATATCTGATCTTATTAAAGATACTTCTATACCAGATGTCATAGACCAGACGGGAGAAAATAAAGGAAAAGAAAGTGGGAATACATGATGACAGGACTCGTCCAAATAAGCAGCAATTTGCTATATGCTTCACTTATTTTATATCTTGTTGCAACCTTCCTTTTCAGCGGAGCGATTCGCGATAAAAGGGGGAGGGAAAAGCAGACGGGTGTTAACCGCTGGGGAGTGCTCGCAATCTTTGCAACAATGATCGGCTTCATATCCCAGATTGGTTATTTCATTACAAGGTGGATTGCAGCCGGACATGCACCTGTCAGTAACCTTTTCGAATTTACAACTTTTTTCGGGATGATGATTGTTGCTGCGTTCATTCTCCTATTCTTTATTTATAAGCTGAATGTGCTTGGGTTGTTTGCATTGCCGACCGCTTTTCTTTTAATCGCTTATGGGAGCATGTTTCCCAGGGAAGTCACACCGCTTATTCCCGCATTGAAAAGTGACTGGCTGCATATTCATGTCACAACAGCGGCAGCAGGCCAGGCTATTCTGTCTATCAGCTTTGTGGCCGGCATTATTTATCTGCTAAAATCTGTTGACCCTACAGTAAAGGATAAAAGATCTTTTTGGCTTGAAGTGATCATGTACTGTGTTGTCGCGACTATCGCTTTTATCATTATTTCAACATCGTTCAGTTTAGCCCATTATAATGCAGATTTCGCCTGGGTGGATAAAAATGGCCGGCCGGCTGAAGCAAATTATCAGATGCCCGCCCTTGTGGGCCCGCATGAAGGCGAGCTGCTGACCAAGGACCGGATGAACCCGCTTGTAACCATGCCGGCTATCGTTAACGCAAAGAAATTGAACACCGTTATATGGACAGTAATTGCCGGCACAATACTTTACCTGCTGATTCGCCTTGTCACCAGGAAACGGGTAAGCCTGCTGTTAAAGCCGCTCGTCAAAAATGTCAACCTTGATCTTGTCGACGAGATCGGGTACAGGTCTGTCTTGATTGGCTTCCCGGTATTTACGCTTGGCGGTCTCATTTTTGCCATGATTTGGGCACAGATTGCCTGGACGAGGTTCTGGGGATGGGATCCTAAGGAAGTATGGGCACTGATCACATTCCTCTTCTATGCCGCATTTCTTCATTTGCGGCTATCAAGGGGATGGCACGGGGAAAGATCTGCGTGGCTTGCAGTCGTCGGGATTGCAATCATCATTTTCAACTTGGTGTTCGTCAACTTGATCATCGCGGGCCTTCATTCCTATGCATGATTAAGTGCTGAATTTGGTGCTCAAAGCCCTCACTCTTTAGGTGTGGGCGTTTTTCTTATACAATAGTAAGTAAGTACGCTAAGATGAAGGCAAGGGGGAAAGAAAAATGGAACAAGAAGTCAAAATTTTGGTTGTAGATGATGAAGACCGCATCCGCAGATTATTAAAAATGTATCTTGAACGTGAAAACTATATAATCGATGAGGCGGCGGATGGTGAAGAGGCGCTCGAGATGGCGTTGAATAATGACTATCACTGTATTTTGCTTGATCTAATGATGCCGAAAAAAGACGGAATTGAAGTTTGCAAAGAGCTTCGCGAAGAAAAAGCGACTCCCATCATCATGCTGACTGCAAAAGGAGAAGAAGCAAACAGGGTCCAAGGCTTTGAAGTGGGGGCTGATGATTACATTGTCAAGCCGTTCAGCCCAAGAGAAGTTGTCTTGAGGGTGAAGGCGGTGCTGAGAAGATCTTCGCAGACAAGCTTTCTCCAGACTGACCCGACAGCACGCGATATTATTGTCTATCCGCATTTGTCGATCGACCATGATGCCCATAGAGTTACCGCCGACGGCAAAGAAGTGAATCTGACGCCGAAAGAATATGAGCTACTTCACTTTTTGGCCAAATCACCTGACAAGGTATTTGACCGCGAGCATTTATTAAAAGAAGTTTGGCAATATGAATTTTTTGGCGACTTGAGAACAGTGGACACTCACATAAAGAGATTGCGTGAGAAGTTGAATCGCGTCTCGGAAAAAGCAGCAGGAATGATTGTCACTGTTTGGGGAGTCGGTTATAAATTTGAGGCAGGCAATGAATGAGACTTTGGCGCAGCGTTGTCGGGAAGCTATGGATGACCATTCTGCTGCTGGTCTCCTTTGTTTTAATCATTCTTACCATTTTACTGATACAGTTTTTTGAAAAATATCATGTAGACCAAATTGAACAAAGTTTATCAGATACAGCTGAAAAAATATCGGGGATCATTGAATCTCATCGAAATGACGGACTTGGAGAGGAAATTGTCTTTGAAATCGTGGACGATCCCATGGCAGTTGCTATTGCATACGATAAAGAGCGGTTTCATTATTCTCCCGACACAAATGAAAGCAACAAGATCCCCCCGTACGTATTTTTAAACGATAAAGAATTGGGCAAGGTATTCACTGAACAGAAAGTGATCAAGAAAGAACTGTCGATGTCTGATGTTCATGACCCCGGAAGCAGGTTTAAAAACTACATCGTGGCCGGTGTACCGCTGCACCTGAACGATAACGAGACTGGCGCCATTTTCATATACCAGTCGTTGGGAGTATTGAAAGAAACAACGAAGCAGACAGCTAATCTCATATTGCTGGCTGCCGGAATAGCGATTGTTTTGACGACCTTTTTCGCTTTCTTCTTATCTACCAGGATCACCGCGCCGCTGCGTAAAATGAAAGAAGCCGCATTAGAATTGTCAAAAGGCAACTTTGATACGAGAATTCCGTTCCTGAGCCATGATGAAATCGGGGAATTGGCCATCGCTTTTAATCAAATGGGTAAACGCCTGAAATTCAATATGAACGTTTTAAGGCAGGAGAAGGAACAGCTGACCAATATTTTAAGCAGTATGGCAGATGGAGTGATGACGTTCAGCCGTGATGGCACGATTTTGATCACGAACCCGCCGGCTGAAAGATTTTTGCAGCAGTGGCCTATTGACGGCAGCGAAGCGAATGGCCCGATTCCACCTGAAATGGCGGAACTTTTGGGACAGGCGGTAGCTGATGAAAAAGAACATACGGGTGAACTGTCGGTTCAGGGACGGTACTATGTTGTGATTGTCAGCCCACTGTATACGCATGATCAAAAAAGCGTCCGCGGGGCAGTGGCTGTAATAAGGGACATGACAGAGGAACGCCAATTGGATAAACTAAGAATTGACTTTGTTGCAAATGTGTCGCATGAACTTCGCACCCCTATCGCGATGCTTCAGGGGTACAGTGAGGCAATCATAGATGATATTGCAGGATCCGAAGAGGAAAAGCAGGAAATCATTAAAATCATTTATGACGAATCACTGAGGATTGGGCGCCTCGTCAATGAACTGCTTGATTTGGCAAGAATGGAAGCGGGCCATATCACTCTGAATTTCGAAGAAGTGGATGTCGGTGCATTTGTCGATAGGATCACCTCTAAATTTCAAACAATCGCACGTGACAATAATATTGAGCTGAAAAGCCATATTGAAAAAGAAGATATCATTTTTTCGCTTGATCCGGACAAAATTGAGCAGGTGTTAACGAATCTGATAGATAATGCAATAAGATATACTCATGAAAATGGCAAAATAACAGTTACCCAGTCCGTTGTAAAAGGCGGAATCACGATATCGGTTGAAGATGATGGAACTGGGATACCAGAGGAGGATCTGCCATTTGTTTTTGAACGCTTTTACAAAGCGGACAAGGCTCGAACGAGAGGAAGGGCCGGTACGGGGCTTGGGCTGGCCATTGCCAAAAACATTGTCAATGCGCATCAAGGCCAGTTGACAGTGGCAAGCAAGCTTGGGGAAGGAACAACTTTTACCCTTTTTCTCCCAAATAGAAAATGAAGAATAATGCAGAAGATTGGCGTCTAATCTTGTTTCATGCGTAACATACCGTAAAATGGAAGGAGCTGCATTTGGTCATCAAGTGCAGCTTTTATATATAAGCCAAATGCCAAATGCGTAAAACAAAAAGGTTTTTGACATATATCTTCACAAATCAGGACTCTTGTTGTATAATAAATCCAAACAACATATACGATTCATCTTCGGGGCGTGGTGAAATTCCCGACCGGCGGTAATGAGACAACAGGTTTCTGAGCCCGCGAGCCTGGTAAAGGCAGGATTTGGTGCAATTCCAAAGCCGACAGTATAGTCTGGATGGGAGAAGATGAAGGTAGCCGCCGTACGTTCAAAATGCAGGAATTTGAACGTTTATTCGAACATGCCTTAATTCTCCCTCAAAAGTTTGGAACTTTGAGGGATTTTTCATTTTAGGCAGCGATTTTGGCTAACCTTTCTTCGACATGGGATGAATCTCAAAGGAGAGAGGATTTTGAGAAAATTCAATACGAGGTCATTTGTAGCAATCGGGATGCTGAGCAGCCTATCTTTTGTACTGATGCTCATTAAATTCCCAATCCCGCCGTTTCCGGCCTATCTGACAGTGGACTTCAGCGATATTCCTGCATTGATCGCTGCGTTGATGTTTGGTCCGCTTGCCGCTATCTTGGTGGAACTGATTAAAAATATCATTGATTATTTAATGATTGGCAGCGAAGCGGGAATTCCGGTTGGAAATTTTGCGAACTTCCTGGCAGGGATCATGTTCGTTTTACCAACTTATTATGTATTCAAAAAGTTGAAAATGAAATGGGGATTAGCCGTATCGTTAATCTTCGGAACGATATTTATGGCAGTTTTCATGAGTGTGCTGAACTATGTGGCCATCCTGCCTGCTTATATACTTTTGCTTGGATGGGACCCGATGTCCACTTCGGATCTCCGCCAGCTGGTTGTAGCGGCAATCCTCCCATTTAACATCATCAAAGGGCTGATTGTAGCAATGGTATTTCTATTGGTATACAGCCGCATGCGCAACTGGATTGACAAGCAAGTGGTTTACCGGAATATATAACTGAGAGAGCCAGCAATGAAGCTTTTCATTGCTGGCTCTTATTTTTAATCTTACTAAATACAAAGTAGTAAGAAAAATTACGACTTAAGTCTATATGATCAATCAATAAATAAACTATACTGATGTTGTTGGGTATTATACTTTTTGGGGGGAAATGAATGATCTGGTTTACAAATTGGGCATTGAGAAACAGGGCAGCTGTCATTTTGCTGATTGTTTTGACTTTAGGGCTCGGAACTCTCAGTTATTTTACATTGCCAAAGGAATTTTTGCCTGCTGCAAATAATCCTGCAGTAACAGTCATTGTCATGGGGCAAGGGACGGATGCAGATACCATGGCTGAACAGGTTACAAAGCCGATTGAGAAAGCCGTTGGTTCAGTCAAAGGTAAAAAAGATGTTTTTTCCACATCTGCGGATGGGTATTCATCCATCGATATTACACTCGATCCTTCAATGGATATGAAAGAAGCCAAAACCCAGGTTCAGGAGGCATTAACAGGCGTTGAACTTCCGGAGGGATATTCCAAACCAATCGTCTCACAATTGAACATAGATATGATTCCTTTATGGCAAGTCGGTCTTTCCTTTCCAAAAGGTGCCAATCGAGATGAGATGGAAAAAGTTGAAAATGAGATTATACCAATGTTTCAGGGACTCTCAGGAGTATCGGATGTGCTTGTTTATGGAAAACAGCAAACACAGGTGAACATCACGCTTGACCAGAAAAAAATGTCTGATTTTAACATCCCTATTCAAGCATTGATGGGGCTTCTTCAAGGGAAAAATTTGGCAGTAGCAGTGGGCGAAGAAACAGTTGGTGACAGAAAAGCCAATCTTAAAGTGATTGGCCAGATAGAAGGGATAAAAGAACTTGAGAACATGCAGATTGCAGCGGAGACTCGGCTAAAGGATATTGCAAAGGTAAGTATCAGCGACTCCAGTGAAACATTTTTTACCCGGGTGAATGGGGAGGAAGCAGTGGCTTTACTTCTCCATAAAGAGTCGAATGCCAATGCAGTTTCGGTCGGTAAAAAAGTGAACCAGACTATGGAAAAAGTGAATAAGGAATTTGGTCCGCTTATAGAAGCATCTATGCTCGTTTCGTTTTCAGAATTTATCACAAATTCTGTAGACAGCATGATGCAGGCAGTACTGCTCGGGGCTTTATTCGCCACAATTGTGATTTTCGTCTTTTTACGGCATATCAGGATGACGCTCATCACTATAGTAAGCATTCCGCTGTCTCTTGGGTTGACATTATTTCTGCTTTCACAATCAGGCATTACATTGAACATTTTAACTATTGGGGCTGTTGCCGTTGCCGTGGGCCGGCTTGTCGATGACAGTATTGTTGTGATAGAGAACATATTCCGAAAAGTCCAAAACGGTAATTTTTCGAAAGAAGTGATAGTAGGCTCAACAAAGGAAGTGGCAGCAGCCATCACCTCATCAACCTTGACAACGGTTGCTGTGTTTTTGCCAATGGGACTTGTGAAGTCACTTGAGGAATTATTGCTTCCATTTGCGCTGACAATTACATATGCGCTTCTATCCTCACTCCTTGTTGCATTGGTTGTTGTTCCGCTTATGAGCTCACGTATGCTGAAACAGGGAAAAATGCCTGTGTATAAAAAACCGAAACGGTATATGAAAATATTGGATTGGTCCTTAAGGCATAAATGGGTACCGCTTTTACTTTCACTCTTTATCTTTATCGGAGCTGTTGGCATGTACGCTGTCATGCCAAAGGGAGCTGCGGATGCTTCTGACAATGATGTTTCAATAAGTGTTGTCTACCCGGATGCTGTGCCTTTTTCAAAAGTAAAAGATGAAGCTTTTGAATTCGAGTCCTTTTTGACGGAGCAACCCGAAGTGAAAGAGGTCATCACATTTCTTGGATCGAACCCTGAAGATGCCCAATTCAGCCAGGTCAATTCGCAAAACCAGGGGAGTTTCCACGTAGTGATGAAAGAAGACGCCAGTACAGAAAAAGTGATGAAAAAAATTGAAAAGCAAAAAGAGAAATACCCTGAAGCGGATTTCGACATCATGATGGTATCCATGGTGAATTTCAGTGATTCAACCATCACGTTGGATGTTGTCGGCAACGACGCCAGCAAATTAATCGAAGCATCCAAGCAAGTGATGGATGAAGTGAAAGGAATCGATGGAGTAGAAAAAGTGACAAGCAATCAAAATGAGCTTAAAACAGTCTATGATATTAATATTAATCAAAAGAAAGCAAACACAGAGGAAGTGGCCGGGCAAGTACAGATGCTGCTTAATCCATTTCCAATCGGCATGATCAAGGTGGAGGGCAAGGATACGCCGGTTATGCTTGACAGCTCCATCCATCCCAAATCAGAGAAAGAGCTAAAGGATATTTCTGTGATGACTGGTGAAAAGCCGGTGAAGCTTTCATCCATTGCAAAAATCGAGAGAGCGGAGAAGCCGACAAGTGTTCTTCGTAAAGACGGCAAGGAATATGTTCGCGTCAGCGTGGAGGCAGATCCGAAAAACCTGTCTAAAATAGCAAGCGAGGTCAATATGAAGGCTGGAAAATTGTCTTTGCCTGATGGCATTTCATTGGAATATGGAGGAGCAGCGAGTGCGCAGTCGGAACAATTTATGGAATTATTCCAATTGATGGCTGTCTCCATCGGTCTTGTCTACTTGATCATGGTCCTGACATTTAAAACGCTCCGGGCACCGCTTGTCATTTTGTTCACATTGCCATTGGCCTTGATTGGAGCTATTCTTGGACT
This sequence comes from Siminovitchia fortis, assembly GCF_007681465.1. Lineage (NCBI taxonomy): Bacteria > Bacillati > Bacillota > Bacilli > Caryophanales > Bacillaceae > Siminovitchia > Siminovitchia fortis. The sequence goes on along the minus strand of NZ_VEKZ01000001.1, from coordinate 9,425 downwards.
GCTTGTTTCCCGGACACCAATTGATATCGGAGCTATGATCGGGGCGCTTATGTTGATTGGGATTGTTGTTACAAATGCCATTGTCTTACTTGACCGGGTAAGGCAGAACGAAAAGACGATGCCGATTCGAGAAGCTTTGCTTGAGGCCGGAGCTACAAGGTTCCGTCCGATCATCATGACAGCTTTGGCCACCATCTTTGCCATGATTCCGCTTTTGATGGGCAAGGAGGAGATGGGAAGCCTCGTTTCCAAAGGTCTGGCGGTTGTTGTGATTGGCGGATTATCGGTTGCCACTTTGCTGACATTGGTCATCATTCCTGTGGTATATGAGCTATTTCATTTTAAAAAAGCAAAAAAACAGCGGCTGGCGAAAGAATCTGACATTGCAATGTAAAGAGAAGAGGGAGCGATCGCTCCCTCTTTAAAATCTATTCGAATTTCAATGGATCTCCGTCAAATGGTTCGTCGGCGACCTTTATGGATTCGGTCGGGCAGCCCTCAAAAGCATCCATCATATCATCTTCCAAAATATCGGGCACTTCCGCAATTCCTTTGTTGTCATCAAGGACGACATATGCCAATCCTTCATCATCATAGTCATATATATCAGGAGCCGCCGCTCCGCAAGCACCGCAGGCAATGCACGTATCTTGGTCGACCATAGTAAACTTGGCCACTTTTCATCCTCCCATCACTTATCTATGTCAATGCTGTTTAAAAACATGCAATCGAAAAAGATTTATTTCTATACATATATTAATCCTCCAGAAACAACATTTCAACATTGTCGAACTATTTTATTTATCGGAAGATCATAGAGAACATAGTCGAAACAACCGATTCATGATAAAATCAAAGAGAAAACGGCATGATGCTATTTTTCCCCAATGCCGCTCCGTACAATTTATAAAAAAATATGACAGGTAATAAAATGGATGGCATTACCATACATATGATGGATTGACGGTTTTTAAAAAAAGAGTGATTGTATATGAGACAAAGCAGACAGGCAAATCTTATCAAGCAGATGACCCATCGGGAAATTACAGCCCATTTGTACCTGACCCAATTGATTTTGCTGATCGTTTCCCTTATAGCAGGAGCAATATTTTTAGACATGGCTGAAATTTTAGCGAGGTTCAAATTTGATTCCAGGTGGGTTTTCTGGGGAGTCGTTAACGGGGCGGCAGTTGCAGGTATCGACATCATGTTGATGAATTTATTGCCGGAAAGATATTATGATGATGGCGGAATCAATAATAAAATATTTAAAGCGATGCCTTTTTGGCAAATCCCCCTTGTTGCGCTCGTTGTTGCATTTACCGAGGAGCTGCTGTTTCGGGGGATCGTGCAAACGTCGATCGGACTTGTGGCTGCAAGCATCTTATTTGCCGTCATACATTTACGGTACTGGACACATTGGTATTTAATGGTGAACGTCATTATACTGAGTTTCTGGATTGGCATCGTGTACGAAATGGCCGGTCAGCTGTTATGGCCCGTTATTGCCATGCATTTTACCATAGACTGTTTGTTGGGGATATATATAAAATTCGGTTCTTTCCGAAAGGATTTGTAAAGAGGGGATTAAAGATGGAAATGAATCAAAATAGCGGCGATTGGCAAAAAGACCATAAAGAAAACGAACGCGTTGCAGGAAAAGATGCGCTCCCTTCAAGAGCTGAATATCACGGTAAAAAGAGAAAGCCCGGGAATAAAAAGAAAATGAAAGTGTCCATACCGCTTGTTCTTTTGCTGATTTTACTGATGCTCCCGATCGGCATCCTGTCCATCATCAACAGCGGTGACCGCTCAAACGCGAATCCTGTCAGCGGGGGTTCAGGCGAGGAAGTGTCCTTTGAAACAGAAGATCCGGTGAATGAACCGGAGCCTGAAACGAAAGACAAAAAAGAGAAGGAAGCAGAAAAATCAGCTGATGAATCGGACAAAGAAGATAAGAAAGGCGAAGCCAAAAAAGAGGATCCTGTAAAAAGCGAAGAGAAGACTGCGGAAACTGAAGAGCCGCCTGCAGAAAAGCAGGACGAACAAAATGAAGATAATCCTGGAGAAAAAGTCACCTATCATACGGTCCAACAGGGGGAAAACCTTTTCCGGATTGCGATGAAATATTATAATTCCCAGGAAGGCGTTGAAAAGATCCGGCAGGCAAACGGTTTGGCAGGCAACGAAATCAGCGTAGGCCAAACATTGAAAATACCGCTGCCCTAAATAATTTCATAAAATGGACCGGCCCCTCATACGATTAGGATGAGAGGCTTTTTGTAATCCTAAAAATTAGACAAAACTGTGATATGTCTAGCTCCAGCGCCTATCGACTAGCAGACTTCGCGCCTTCTCCTACGATAAGTCAACATCGGCTCCTTCGTCGCCGTGTTTCCTTTATCTCGTCGAAGGCACTCCAGTCTGTACGTCGATGGACAGGCGCTTGCGCTTTTCTAATGGAGGGCATGGCATGGACAAAATTATGCTTACGCTTGATGAACAGGTGGACGAAGCAACAAAAAGAATGATCCAGCACTTGATTGAGAAAAAAATGAAATATGACCATTATAAAAATACACATTTCTTTATTCTGTCTTTTTTTATACTATATTGTCTGACCCTGTTATTTATCTGCTACACGCTCGTCATCGTTCCAAATGGATACTCCATCATGAACAGTATTACGGCATTGCTTGGGACAAACCATCTGATTTTGCTTTTTTTAATGGCGGTGCTGCTGTTCGGGGCTTTAAAATTTTATTTCGAGAAAAAAGAGAAAGCCGAAACGGAATTTCATGATTTAAGATGTGAAATTATCGAAAAAAGCCAAGATATTTGGAACGAAGAACACTGGCCCAGCCGCCACCGTGTGTTTGATGAAATGAAAAAAAAGTACGATATCAATTTATATTACGAAAGCAAGTGAAATGGCCCAGGAAGGAATCCTGTGGGATTGGAATAATATAAGGCTATTTCATGATTATATGCTAACCGGATTTTTAGGATTAATAAGTACGTTATACGTCCTTGGATTTTATCTCGTATGGCAGGAAATTGGGAAAATTAGTCGAATATTATGAAGTAATCAAAATTGATTGGGGGTAATAAGTGTGAGCAGAAAAATCTTGATTGTGACTGGGGATGCAGTAGAAGCACTAGAAATATTTTATCCTTACTATCGTTGTCTGGAAGAGGGGTTTGATGTAACCATCGCCTCTCCTTCAGTCAAGAAACTGCAAACAGTAAGCCATGATTTTGTAGAAGGGATGGAAACATATGTTGAAAAGCCTGCCTATGGTATTGATTCTCATGCTGCATTTGCCGATATTGATCCTTCCGAATATGATGGACTGATCATTCCGGGCGGACGTGCGCCGGAATATATCCGCCTTGATGAATCAATGCCGGGTATCCTTCGCCACTTCTTTGAGGAAAATAAACCGGTAGGCGCAATTTGCCATGCAGCGCAGGTGCTGGCCATCGTCCCGGATGTGATGAAGGGCCGTGAATTTACGGCTTATACTGCATGCAGGCCTGACGTATCCGCATGTGGAGCCACTTATATCGAAGAACCTCTCCATACACACGAAAATCTTGTTTCCGGTCACGCATGGCCTGATTTACCAGGTTTTATGCGTGAGTTTATAAAATTATTAAAGTAGAGATTTGAATAGTAATAAAATGCAGCCTCTTAACCTGCCTTAATGGTTTTGGGGCATTTTTTTGTTTTTGTTTTTTCAAACAATGATCTTTTTGATACAATTGAGTACACCATTGTTCTAAATTTTTTGATAGAACAGTATTATTTATTTTCCGGCGGGGTGGGGGAATGGAACAGCGGAAAAGAATGTTGATTTACGCTATAGTCAGCATGATGGTCACGATATGCATTTCAGGATTTGGCAGGATGGCATATGGGATTTTGATGCCCTATATGAGGGACAGTCTCCACCTTTCCTATCAGCAGGCAGGGATGCTGGGTACTTCCACTGCAATCGGTTATCTTGTCATGGTATTGCTTGTTGGAATCATGGCGTCCAAATGGGGATCCAAGCCGCTTGTGGCCATCAGTCTTTTGCTTCTTGCCGGGGGCTGCTTCATTTTATTTAATGCAGACAGCTATGCCGCTTCTCTTATTGGAATGGTCATACTCGGTGTCGGTACCGCTTTCGGCTATACGCCGCTTGTAAATATTGTTGTAGGATGGTTTCCGGATAACAGGGGGTTGATGATCGGCCTTCTGTTAAGCGGGATGGGGCTGGGAACCCTTGTCGCAAGTATGCTGGCACCAAACTTTAATTTGTGGTTTGCCAATGACGGCTGGCGATATCTTTGGCTTCTTTTTGGTGCTGTTTCCGTCATAACCACTTTTATTGCTGTCAGAGTATTAAAGGATCCGCCTGTACCTTTGCGCCAAACGGGAACACAGCGCGCCTCTTTATTTAAGGAAGTTTATTTTCATAAAGGCGTATTGCTGGTCGCCGCCATTTACGGGTTGGTCGGTTTTGCCTACCTAATACCGCAAAGTTTCTTTTTCAGCTACATACTGGAGGCTGGTGTAAATGAAAGCAGCGCAGGGACGATTATGGCTTTAGGGGGGATCATGAGCATATTCAGCGGTCCGGTATGGGGAGCCATCTCCGATAAAATTGGAAGGAAGCTGTCTTTGTGTATGACTATTTTCCTTGGGGGAGTATCGATATTGATTCCCATATTGATTCCGGCCTTTTCAAGTTTCATCATCAGCCAAACGCTTTGGGGCTTTACTTTTGTGGGCATGCTTTCCCTTATCCAGGCACTGTCTACAGAACAAATCCACCAATCATATGCGCCAATCGCTTTGGGGTATGTGACCATCTATTTTGCCGGGGGACAGATGCTTGGTCCCGGTCTTGGAGGATTGCTGGCAGACAATTTGGGTGGAATATCGGCTGCCTTATGGCTATGTGTCGGATTATTGGCAATGGCCCTAATACTTGCGCCAAGGCTGAACCAGACCTCAGCGGATGATTTAGAAGAGGCGTTGCCGGAGATTACTTCAAGATGAAAAAATCTGCTTAATTCTTTCTTATATTTGAAAAGGAAATCAAATTTAATTAGTTGATCTTGCTTTCTTTTCCTTTTTCCCTGATCTGGCTGAAAAATGTACTAAGAAAACTTTCCCAAAGTTCTCCGACATGTTTTTTTGCGGCGGGGTTTGCTTTCATGGCATCAATACTGATGGTTAAAGCCTCCTGCAAATGTTCAAGTGCTTTACTTGACGAAACGAAGGTGACTGTCATTGACGACAGTCACCTTGATTATAAAGCTTAAAAGATCTTTTTCCTGTCCCGTTCTTCTTTTAAAATTTCCACTGCTTCCCGGAAACGCTGGGAGTGAATGATTTCCCGCTCCCTCAAAAAACGCAAGCCGTCATTCAAATCCGGATCATCGCTCATATTAATAATCCACTGGTACGTGGCACGCGCCTTTTCCTCAGCGGCTATATCCTCATATAAATCAGTAATAGGATCGCCTTTTGCCTGAATATACGTAGCCGTAAAAGGAGCTCCGGCGGCATTATGATAAAATAACGCTTTATCATGGTCGGCATAATGGGCTCCAAGCCCCGCTTCCTTCATTTGTTCGGGAGTGGCATCCTTTGTCAGCTTGTAAACCATCGTGGCGATCATCTCCAAATGCGCAAGCTCCTCCGTGCCGATATCCGTTAAGAGCCCGATCACTGAATCAGGAATCGAATAGCGTTGGTTCAAATAACGCAGAGCCGCAGCCAATTCACCATCTGCGCCTCCATACTGCTCAATTAAAAATTTTGCCAGCATTGGATTACATTGGCTTACACGGACTGGATACTGCAATTTTTTTTCATATACCCACATAAGGGGGAGGACCTCCTTGAATTATGGTTTTCTTTTTTGTTGTTGAGCGTACTATAAAATTCCATATTTTTTCTTCAAACAAAGATTACATAATGTCCAGCTCCAGGCGCCATCGGCGCAAGGATCAAGCCGAATTGCTGTGGTGGCCGAAAAGCTGCCTCCTCGCAATTCGTCTTGTGCTTGTCGCCTAAGGCTGCGCGCCTTGCGCTTTTCTTATCTCAGACTTGCCACGGCCATGGCGCTTCTTTCCATTCCCATGGATATTTGGAATAACTGTACCCGAAGCTGGTGAGCGGCCCAAATTCTTTTTCAAATTGCTTAACAAATGCTTTTCTTTTCTTTACATACTCATTGTATTGCCGGACGGCCTCCATATCGCCTGGATGTGTATCCAGGTAGAGCGTCAGCTCTACAATAACAAAATCCATTACCTGAAGCTCTTCCAGCTGTCTGTAATATTCAGGAGGCATTTGCCTCATTAGTCTGAACCCTCCTTTGCTCTTTCATAAGGGCTGTAATATGGATCATAAAACACCTTCCACAATGTACCGTTTTTCAACGCTTCCCTGGGCGGAAATTGAGGCAGGTTTGGCGGCTGGAATCCTAAATAAAGATGGGGAGGGGTGGAATAGGATTTAACCGCTATCGGCGGGCATGGATCAAAAGGGCTGATATACGGCTGGTATGTCTTATGATGTGTGGGCACACAAACTCCTCCTTTTATGTGTCATCATTAATACTATATTGGGGTTGGCTTCCATATATTCTTTTATGAGGGGCAAGGCTGTTTTTTTAATGTGTTCATATGTTAAGATGGGGACCGGATAACATTTGCACTACCTGCGCGGGAAAGTTGAAAAACCAAGGTGATGGCATGATAGGAATTTTACTGGCGGCAGCGCTTGTTGGAACAGCACTTCTTATTTTAATGATGGTCTGTAAGGCTTTTGCGGATACCGTCCGGGAGGATGTATTGGCTTTTGGTGAATATCCTGCCGGGATTGATGATTTGACCATATTCTTCATTTCGGATATTCATCGAAGGAGCATTCATGACAGTATCATTTTTAAGGCAAAAGGAAAAGCGGATGTTGTTATCATCGGGGGAGATTTGACTGAAAAAGGTGTTCCTTTTTCACGGGTCAGGGAGAATTTAAAAAAACTGATTGAGATTGCACCGGTTTACTTTATTTGGGGAAACAATGATTACGAAGTTGATATACAAAAGCTTGGTGAATTGTTTCGTGAGTTTGATGTGACTGTTTTGAAAAACAAATCTGTTTTTTTGCCGGCATTTGATAATCAAATTGTATTGATTGGTACTGACTATGGAGATACAATCGAATCAATGCAGGCTATACTCTATTCAATAAAAAAGTCCGCGTTCAGAATCGTATTGTGCCACAGTCCCGTGCTTGCAGAAAAAGTGGCTGAATCGGACAACGTTTCCCTTATTCTAAGCGGGCACACACACGGCGGGCAAATTCGCATGTTCGGATTGGGCCCGTATGAAAAAGGCGGAATCAAGAAATATCCATGGACAACATTGTTAGTAAGCAACGGGTACGGAACCTCCTTGCTGCCGCTTAGGCTTGGCGCTCCCGCTGAAACACATCTGCTCACCGTCAAAAAAGGATGAGGGTTCAGCCTCCACGACATGAACCATCCGGCGCCTCCTTCATAGTATGAGGATAACAGTATCCTTGGGAGGCGGGGTCAAATGAAGCTGGAGAGAATATCATCAAATAAAATCAAATATTCGATTACATTTGAAGAGTTGACGAAAAAGGGCTTTTTGCAAGACGAACTGCTGAGGGACTCTTTTGTATGGGATGTTTTATTTGATGAAATGTTAGACGAAGCAAGCCGGATTTATGAACTCAATGACTTTGGGGCCGTCTCCATCGAGATTTTTTCCCTTACATCGAGGGAGCTCGTTTTAATTTTGACATTGGAAGAGGAAGAACCTTGGCAGAATTCGCCGTCCCCGGCAAAGGATGAGCTGCCGAAATCAAAAAGCAGTCTGGGACTTTTATATAGATTTGAAGAGTTTGACGATATCATTTTGTTTGTAAAAAGGGTTGCATCATTAAATAAAAGTTGTGACAGCAGTTCTTTGTTTGCGTTTGGAGACAGTTATTATTTAAAAATTGACGGTGTCTGCGGGTTGAGTGAAACAATCGAGAGCCTTTGCAGCGAATATGGTGAAAAGGCCGGTCTGTCGGAAGCGTATTTGGAGGATTATGGAGTCAAAATCATAGATAAAGAGGCGTTTCCATTAATACGCAGCCATTTTTAAAACTTAATTTTTGCACAGAAAGTCGAAATCTCCTATCATGAAAGAAAGGAGATTTTTTTAGTAATTGTAAGATAGGAGAGTCGGTGTCCATGCAGCAAGAGGAATGTATCATAGTCGGCGGAGGGCCGTGCGGTCTTTCTGCAGCCATTGCATTGAAACAAATCGGCAAAAACCCCTTAATCATTGAAAAAGGAAATATTGTAAATGCCATCTACCGTTATCCGACTCACCAAACTTTCTTTAGTACGAGTGAAAAACTGGAAATAGGCGATGTCCCGTTTTTGACAGTCAACCGGAAGCCAAAGCGGAATGAAGCCCTTACCTATTACCGCGAGGTGGCCAAAAGAAAAGATTTAAGAATTAACAGGTTTGAGATGGTGGAATCCGTTAAAAAGCGTGATGGGTTTTTTGAGGTTACAACTGATCGGAACGAGTTTGAAGCGCGATATGTCATCATTGCAACAGGATATTATGAAAATCCAAACATGATGGGGATCAAGGGGGAAAATCTCGATAAAGTTTCCCATTATTTCAAGGAGGCCCATCCTTATTTTGACACGGATGTAGCTGTCATCGGCGGGAAAAATTCAGCGATCGACGCGGCGCTCGAACTTCAAAAAGCAGGAGCAAGAGTGACGGTGCTATACCGGGGAAACGAATATTCTTCCAGCATCAAGCCATGGGTGCTTCCGGACTTTGAGGCATTGGCAAGAGACGGGGAAATTACGATGCTGTTTAATGCCGAAGTGAAAGAGATTACCGAAACCAGCATCATTTATGTTACAGATAAGGGGAAAAGCGAAATTCCGAATGATTTTGTGTTTGCCATGACCGGATATCATCCTGATCACTCTTTTATAAGGGCAATGGGCGTGCAAGTGGATGAAGTGACCGGCAGGCCTGAATTTGATCCTGAGACAATGGAAACGAACATCCCCGATTTATTTATTGCAGGAGTCATCGCGGCAGGCAATAACGCAAATGAAATATTTATTGAAAACGGACGCTTTCATGGAAGCCAGATTGCCGCTGCCATCAAAAAAAGAGAGGCTTATCATACTGCATCCCGGCCATTCAATTAACCGGGATGCTTTTTTGTTCAAAGAGTAAGAAAGCATAGGATTTTTTAGCTTTAAAATTTTGAACAAAGCCTTTTGTTGTCTAGCTCCAGCGCCTATCGGCTAGCAGACTTCGCACCTCCTCCTACGATAAGTCAACATCGGCTCGTTCCTCGCCGTGTTGTC